>JAGCVB010000014.1 GCA_017962585.1 Bacteroidales bacterium | reverse complement strand
TCAGCTTACGCATATCCATATTACAAAACTAACATATTTTTACTAAATTTGTGAGAATATTGCTCTTCAGGTTAATGACCTTATTTTTACAGATACTTACACTATTGGGCTCTCTGGGAATGTTCCTGTACGGAATGTCCCTGATGAGCGGAGGCCTGCAGAAAATGGCTGGAGACAAGTTGCGCTCCTTTATGGCCTCCATGACTTCCACCGCGTTCAGGCGGGTTATGACCGGTCTGGTCATAACTGCATTGGTACAGTCTTCAACGGCAACCACCCTTATGATAGTGAGCTTCGTGAATGCGGGCTTGCTGTCGCTGGCCAACGCCATCGGGGTAATCATGGGTGCCAACATCGGAACCACTGTCACCGCCTGGATTTTCGCGCTTTCCTTCGGAGGAGGCGGCTTCAGTTTCGGCACCATCGCGGTACCGCTGATGTTCTTCGCATTCGTCCTCCTCAATATGAAGAAGAAGCGCCTGAACAACGGAGGCGAATTCCTTATGGGCTTCGCATTCCTCTTCCTTGGCCTTGCCACGCTCAGAGAAACTTCCACCGTCCTGCTGGACAACGAGCCGGTGAGGATATTCCTTTCCAAGCTTACAGGCTTCGGTTTCGGCTCAATGCTCATCTTTATGGTGACGGGTGCTGTCATGACCCTGATGCTTCAGTCCTCGGCAGCCACTATGGCCATCACCATGGTGCTGGTGGCAAACGGATTCATCCCGTTCTCGATGGCCGCCGCAATGGTGCTTGGAGAGAACATAGGAACAACCATCACGTCCAACATAGCCGCATCGGTTGCAAATGTGTCGGCAAAGAGGACGGCCCGCGCCCATATGGTCTTCAACTTGTTCGGAGTCATCTGGGCTACGATCCTGTTCCATCCTTTCCTCAGGCTCATCGGCGGCATTGTGGAACTGTTCGGCTTCCCCAATCCGGCTACCACTGACTTTGCTGCCGCTGACGAGGCAACCCGCAGCGCGCTGGTGGCTTCGCTGCCGTACAGCGTGGCTACGCTCCATTCCCTGTTCAACATCACCAACACCCTCATCCTCATCTGGTTCGTACCTCAGATAGAGAAGATAGTCCGTTTCCTGGTGCCTAACCAGGAAGGAGAGGAAGAGGAGTTCAAACTCCAGTATATCCACGGAGGACCTCTTGGAATAGCCGAAATTTCCCTCAACGAGGCCCGTCACGAGATAGTACACTTCGGAGAAGTGTGCTGCAAGGGTTTCGGCCACGTTCGCGAGGCAATTAACGAGTCAGACCCCGACAACATCACCACCCGTTACGACAAGCTCAAGAAGTACGAAGGCATAACAGACAAGCTGGAGTATGAGATTGCGGCATATCTGGGCGAGGTTGCAAAGGGGGAGATCAGTGAGAACACTACCAAGAAAATAAAGAGCATGTACAAGATAATAGGCGAGATGGAGAGCCTGGGTGACTCGGGCGAGACCATCGGCCGTATGCTGGAAAGAGCCCACGCCCACGGAAAGACATTCTCTCCCGTGCTTCTTCGCAAGCTCAACCATATGATGGACCTTGTACAGGTGGCTTACGATGCAATGATGCACAACCTGAACGTGCCGGAGAGAGAACTCAGGGACATCAACAACGCCCTGGATGCCGAGTACAGCATAAACGAGTACCGCAACAACCTTCGCGAAGAACACATAATCAACCTGGAGAAGGCCAACTACGAATATCAGACAGGCGTGTTCTATATGGACATCGTGAGCGAGTTCGAGAAAATGGGCGACTTCATCATAAACATCTCCCAGGCCTTGCTGCCGGAGTATAACGAATATTAATAACACAAAGCCATATGGAAATCAAGACAGAATTCTGGGGAACCGGCAAAGACGGTCAGAAAATTTACAAGTATTACGTCACCAACAGCAGCGGAGCGCAGGTAGTGCTCACTTCTCTGGGAGCCAGCATAGTTTCGTTGTTGGTACCGGACAAGGACGGGAAACTCACCGACGTTTCCCTGGGTTTCGACACTCCTGAGGAGTATTTCAACGACGGAGCCTTCATTGGCAGGGTTCCCGGCAGGTTTGCTAACAGGATTGCAAAAGGCCGCTTCGAGTTGAACGGCAAGGAGTACAACCTTCCTGTAAATGACGGATGCAACCAGCTTCACGGAGGACCTGAAGGATTTGCCGTAAAGGTTTGGGACAGCCGCATAGTTGACGGAGCCGTAGAATTCATGTATTATTCCGAGGACGGCGAGCAGGGATATCCCGGAAACCTCAAGGCGGTCGCCCATTACGAGTGGGGAGAGGACAACGCCCTCAAACTCACCCTTACCGCAGAGACCGACCAGGATACTGTAGTTAATCTCACCAACCACGCTTATTTCAACCTTAATGGAGAAGGAAGCGGCTCAATCGAGGACCACATCCTCAAGCTGAACTGCTCCGAGTATCTGCCTACGGACGCCGGCCTCATCCCTCTGGGAGAGCCCGCACCCGTTGCCGGAACTCCTCTCGACTTTGTTACGGCAAAGAAGGTAGGACGCGACCTGCGCGCAGACTTCCCTGCACTTAAGATTCCAAAGGGTTACGACCATTGCTTTGTAATTGACGGCTATATGCCCGGACAGTTGCAGACCGCAGCCGAACTCTGTTCAGAGAAGAGCGGCATAGCCCTGGAAGTGATCACCACCCAGCCCGGCCTTCAGGTTTACACCGGAAACTGGCTTGGAGGATGCAAGGGCAAGAACGGTCATATCTATGCCGATTACAACGGAATAGCACTTGAGGCCCAGCATTTCCCGGATTCACCCAATGAGCCTGAATATCCCAGCACCGTGCTCAAGCCGGGTGAGACATATCAGGAGGCCATCATTTTCGCATTCTCAGTAAAGTAATATGAAGCAGTATCTGGACCTGTTGAGGCACATCTACGACCACGGTGTGGTGAAAACCGACCGTACCGGAGTGGGAACCAAGAGCATATTCGGCTGGCAGAGCCGTTATGACCTCTCGGAAGGTTTCCCCCTGCTCACCACCAAGAAGGTCCACCTGAAGTCCATCATCTACGAACTCCTGTGGTTCCTTTCAGGAAGCACCAACATAGGCTACCTCAAGGAGCACGGAGTCTCCATCTGGGATGAATGGGCAGACGAGAACGGAGACTTGGGCCCGGTGTACGGGCACCAGTGGCGCAGTTGGCCCACTCCTGACGGAGGCAGCATAGACCAGATATCCAAGCTCATAGAAACCATCAAGCATAATCCGGACTCCCGCAGGATGCTAGTCAGCGCCTGGAACGTGGCTGAGGTGGACAGTATGGCCCTGCCTCCCTGCCACTGCCTGTTCCAGTTCTACGTTGCCCAGGGGAAACTTTCCTGCCAGCTGTACCAGCGCAGCGCCGACACCTTCCTGGGAGTTCCGTTCAACATCGCTTCCTACGCCCTGCTCACAATGATGATAGCCCAGGTATGCGGCCTGGAGCCGGGCGATTTCATACACACCACAGGTGACACCCACCTGTACCTGAATCATCTGGAGCAGGCCGCCCTGCAGCTCTCGCGCGAGCCCAGGCCGCTGCCGCGGATGATCATCAACCCCGAGGTCAAGGACATATTCAGTTTCAAGTACGAAGACTTCACCCTTGAAGGATACGATCCCTGGCCCGCCATCAAAGCGCCAGTCGCAGTTTAGGATATGGAGAAGTGCCTGATAGTGGCTATTGCCGACAACCGAGCCATAGGAGTCAGGGGAGACCTGCCGTGGCACATTCCTGAAGACCTGAAGTACTTCAAGGAAGTGACCCGCGGGTACCCCGTGATAATGGGACGCACAACGTATTTCTCATTGCCTTTCAGGCCTCTGAAGGGCAGGAAGAACATTGTGCTCAACCTGGGCGGAGACCCCATCCCGGAGGTTGTCTGCGTCAATTCCTTCGAGGAGGCGTACGCCGCCGCCGAGGGAGCCGACAAGTGCTTCATAATGGGAGGCGCATCGGTCTATAAGGCCGCCATAAACGATATGGACACGCTGTACATAACGCACGTCCATACAACCATAGAAGATGCCGACGTCTTCTTCCCCATGATAGATACCTGTATCTGGGAAGAAGTCAGCGCATCGGAAACCCACGTCGACGAGAAGACGGGGTACGAGTTCAAGTTTGTAGTGTATAAGAAGCGATGGAGAAACGAGAAATCTTTGGAAGCCGCCTCACAGTGATATTCGCGATGGCCGGCTCGGCCATCGGCCTGGGGAACATATGGCGGTTCCCGTTCATAGTGGGAGAGCACGGCGGAGCGGCTTTCGTGCTCATTTACATCCTGGCCACCCTGCTTATATCCCTTCCTGTTTTCATTGCAGAAGTGACGGTGGGAAGGCGCAGCCGCACCAGTTCCTACGGAGCAATGTCCAGCCTTGCCCCCGGCAAGGGCCTGTGGAAATTCGCAGGCGTGCTGTCCATAGCCATACCCCTAATAATCGATTCTTATTACAGCGTCATAGGAGGCTGGTCCCTGGATTTCCTTCTTAAATCCTGCGCGATGGAATTCGTGAAGACCGATCCGGGGAACGTAACTTCCATATTCGGCAGTTTCATCACTTCTACCTGGTCTCCGATAATAATGCACCTGGTTTTCCTTGCCGCGTGCGCTTTCATCGTGGCCAACGGAGTTAAAGCCGGAATAGAGAAATTCAGCAAGTTCACCATTCCCGTGCTCTTCGTGCTTATAGTACTGATGATAGTGTATTCTGTGAGCCTGCCGGGGGCTACGGAGGGGGTCAGATACCTCCTGAAGCCAGATTTCAGCGAGATAAACGCCAGGTCATTCGCATATGCGGTGGGGCAGAGTTTTTATTCCCTGTCTCTGGGAATGGGAGCTATCATAACCTACGGTTCCTATGTCAAGAAAGAGGAGAACATAGTGGCCACTTCTGCCGGTACGGCGGTGTCAGACCTGATGTTCGCCATTCTGGCGGGCCTGGCCATAATGCCGGCGGTGTTTGCCGCCGGGATAGAGCCTGGCGCCGGCCCCGGCCTCATTTTCCAGAGCGTCCCGTTCGTGTTCTCTTCTATGAGCGCCAGCCATCCTGCCATAGGCGCTGCCGTCTCCATCATCTTCTTCCTTACGATTGTGGTGGCGGCAATGACTTCCTGCATCTCCCTGCTGGAGGTGGGAGTATCCTTCCTGAAGGACAGATATGGTGTAAACAGGAAAAAGGGATGCATTATGCTGTTCCTCCTCTGTGGAGCGGCGGGCGTGTTATGCTCTCTGTCCTTCGGTCCCCTCAAAGACATTACGCTGTGGGGAATGAACATATTTGACATTTTCGACTGGCTCTCCTCCAACATACTGCTTCTGGTGATGGCTTTCCTGACGGTTGTTTTCGTAGGATTCGTCCTGAAGAAGGAGGATGTCTGGGACGAGATTACCAATTCCGGCACCAAGAAGGTCAATGCGAGGATGTTCGACGTCATATACTTCCTTATCAAGTGGGTGGCTCCAGTGGCGATAGTTATAATTTTCATAACCAATTTCATTTTCTAGGAAATGGCCTCTGGAAGGGAGAATTTCGGCAGCAGCACCACGGCGGTCCTGGCAATGGCCGGCTCTGCAATAGGCCTTGGCAACATCTGGCGCTTTCCCTATATGGTGGGAAGCAACGGAGGGGCGGCCTACATCATAGTCTATCTGCTGCTTGCGCTGTTCCTTTCCTTGCCCATACTGCTCTCCGAGACCATTATCGGCCGCAGTTCGGCGTCCAACACCTTCGGGGCTATGGAAAAGTTGGCCCCGGGCACAAAGTGGAAATGGGTCGGTCTGCTGACCATCATATCTCCGCTCATAATCCTGTCCTATTACAGCGTAGTGGGAGGCTGGTCCATAGAATTCCTGTGGAAGAGCGTTGCAGAGGGTTTCAGCGAATCCTCTCCGGAATTGTTCGGAGGCTTCATTTCAAAGCCCTGGACTCCGCTTGTCTGCCATACATTGTTCCTTGCGCTTACCGCAGGTATAGTGATGGCCGGGGTGAAGTCCGGTATAGAGAAGTTCAACAACATCTCAATGCCGCTGCTCTTTGTCCTGATCATAATCATTATGGTCTATTCCCTGTCCCTCCCGGGAGCGTCCGAGGGGGTGGAGTATCTGGTGAAGCCTGACTTCGGAAAACTGACGCCATCTGCCATTGCCTCCGCAATGGGGCAGAGTTTCTTCTCGCTGTCGCTGGGCGTGGG
>JAGCVB010000109.1 GCA_017962585.1 Bacteroidales bacterium | reverse complement strand
TGACGCTCTTGCCAAGATGGCGGCCGGAGCCACATCTCCGACTGATCCGGACGGGTATGACCAGAAGAAGATAGATGACGGTTATTCGTCAATGTACGGCACCCTGGGCAATCTCTACAGTATGATGGGGGACCTGGACAAGGCGTTTGAATACTATGCCAAGGCAGCTGAGATCTTCGACCGCTACGGTTGGAACGAGAGCAACGCCGTCCTGCACTACAACATGGGCGAGACCTGGTATGAAGAAGGGGATATGGACAAAGCCCTCGAGTGCTACGAGAAGGCCCTGGAATATGGCCGTACCGCAGGAGATTCTCTGTGGATAGCATCTCCCCTCAAAGGCCTTGGCCTTGTGTATTTCACCCAGGGGAAGACCCGCAAGGGCCTGCGTTGCCTCGAGGAAGCGGACAAGTATTTCTCCCTTCACCAGGACCAGGAATTCCGAGCCAGGCTTGAGACTCTTGGCATAATGGAAAACGCCCTCAAGGCGCAGCGCCGCCAGCTTGTCTGGATTGCCTGCATCCTTGCCGTCGCCCTTCTGCTTCTGGCCGGCTCAATCCTTCTTGCCCGCAAGCTTCGCAAGTCACGCCAGGATAACAGGGAAGTGGGGGAAATCCTTGAAGAAACCATAGAAGAGATTGCCCGGCCAGCCGGAGGACCAAGCCTTTCAGACAGGGAGAAGCAGATACTCAGACTGATAGCCGAAGGCCTGACAGGCCCGCAGATTGCGGACAAGGTATGCCTGAGTCCGGAAACTATCAAGTGGTATCGAAAGAAACTTCTTGCGAAATTCGATGCGGCAAATACCCCCGAACTCATTTCCAAGGCCAAAGACGCCCGGCTCCTGTAATATTAGAGAATCTCGGTAAGAAGGCCGGTGGCAGAGTCTATGATGAAGCCCCGGACGGTGATGCCTGAAGGGATGAGGGGGTGGTTTACTATGGTGGCGACGGTCTTGCGGACAGAGGCCTCCGTGTCGTGGAAACCGTCCAGCCAGGTGTCCAGGTTGACGTCAGCACGCTGCAGGCTTGATTCGGGAATACCTCGCGCCAGCATCTCCTGGCGGAAGTGACCGAAACTCATATGGCAGGCCCCGCATCCGCTGTGCGCAACCACCATGATCTCCTCTACTCCAAGTTCGTAGACTGCAACGATCAGGCTCCGCATAGCCGAATCCCAGGGGGAGGGGATTACGGCGCCGGCGTTCTTGATAATCTTGGCGTCTCCGTTCTTGAGGCCCAGAGCGTCCTGCAGAAGCACGGACAGGCGGGTGTCCATACAACTCAGTACTGCCAGTTTCTTGTCGGGGTACTTGTCGGTAAGATGCGCCTCATAGCCTTTGGAGGCTACGAATTGCTCGTTGAATTCCAGTATAGTGTCGATATTTCCCATAGCAACCCAAAGATAAAAATAATTACCTTTGTGTCGTGCGGAAAGTACAGTATACGGGGAACAATTTTGACGAGATCAAGGAATTGTGCGGGGACAAGATCCTGGCGCCCTACTTCTGTATGGGCTTCTCTATGCTCTCCCTTCTCACTGACGACGGCTTTGTCACCGTCAACGAAGGAGACACTATACTGCTTGATGATTCCGGGAAGTTTACCGTTATTCCTTAACGCTTGTCCACTATGGTGGCGCCGGGGTAGTCTTCAGGATTGAACTTCACCATACTTTCATTTACGCCGTACTTGACGTTACGCATGGTGACGGTAACCATCGATACTTTTGCACTCAGGCTGATGGGGAGGTAGGTTCCCTTTGAAACAACCAGGTCCATTGTCCTGGGATCGTCCTTGTTGGTATTGCTTCTGCTCTTCTTGCAGAGTATGTACCAGGCACTTGCAGTCTCCTTGCTGAGGGACACGTCATATCCGTCAGTGATACCCTTGAGCATCTCCACATTGTCATTAGTAGAAGATACGGCCACGTTGTCCACCTCGATCTGGTTGCTGGTAGGGTCGTAAGTCCACATAGTCTTGCCGTCAGACCAGGCGGTGATGGTGTATCCCTTCACGTCACTGTCCATCCGGTAACTCTTGCCGAAATAGTATACCCTTGTGGTAGTAGTGCCCAGAAGAGGGATTTTCATATCCATCGTGACCTCCATGCCCTCATCCTGGTGCTTGGCCATTTCCTCGTCCATCCGGGTGACTATGTCGTGAGCAGTCTGGCCGAAGGAAGCAAAGGCGAATACAAATGAAATGACGGTGCTGATAAATGCTTTCATGATAATTCGTTTTCTGAAGGATAGGCAAAGATAGTGCAAAAGATTCTTATTTATTCTTATATTTGTTAGTTATGAACAAAAATGAAGAGCTGATACTCAATCAGTACAAGCAGAATCTGCCCAATTTCCTGGAGCAGCAGAAGGTAGTGAGGAGCGTCCTTCACGATGCTTTCTCAAAGGCTGGTATTGAAATAGCAAACATAGAGTCACGCGTAAAGACATACGAGTCTCTCGAAGGCAAGCTTCGCCTGAAAGGCTCCAAATATCATTCCCTGGAAGATATCACGGATATCCTGGGGTTCCGCATCATAACATTCTATATAGATGACGTGGACAAGGTGGCCTCCGTAGTGGAAAGGCTGTTCCAGGTAGACTGGGAGAACTCCGTGGACAAGCGCAAGCTGCTGGAGATTGACAGTTTCGGCTACCTGTCGCTTCATTATATCTGTTCATACGATTCCTTCCCGTTCAGGTTCGAAGTCCAGATGCGCACGCTGCTGCAGCACGCCTGGGCCAACATGGACCACGATACCGGCTACAAGAGCGGCGTGGAAGTTCCCAGACGCTATCTGCGCTCAATGAGCCGCCTTGCCAGCCTCCTCGAGCTGGTGGATGATGAATTCAGCAAGATACGCATAGAACTTACCGATTACAAGCGCAGGGTGCAGTCGCTGGTAGCCTCCGGAAACCTTGACGAAGTGCCTCTGGACGGAGATACATTCAGGAGTTACCTGCAGTTGAGGCCTTTCGACAACCTCAACAACCTCATAGCTTCCATCAATCAGGCGGAGATAGAGGAAGTCCCTCTTATGCCGTACCTGGAAGTGTTCAAACTCCTGGGCTGCCAGAGTCTCGGGGACATCTCCAGACTTATCAGGAACTATTCCGAAGGCGCATACCAGATTGCCTGCTACCAGATAGGTCTTACCGACCTGGACATCATATCCTCTTCGTTGGGCCCCCAGGACCTGTGCATCGCATATTTGATGAAGACCGGAGGCGGACGCGCCGGAATCAGATACTTGTTTGACATCCTTAACGGCAAGTCGGATTCCAATGACGCCATAGCCGCCTTGCTTATGGAACAAGCGCCCAACTTACCATTTATGAATCAGTAGATTATGGCAAACGCAAGAATGGATACCAGCCTTTTCGACCACGCGGTGATGTTCGCCGTGAAGGCCCATTCGGGTACTGAGCGCAGGGGAAAGGGATTCCCTTACGTCATCCACCTGATGGAGGCTGCCGAGATAGTTGCCACCATAACGCCGGACCAGGACCTGCTGGCGGCAGCCATGCTGCACGATACGGTAGAAGACACTGACGTGACCCTCGAGGCCCTTCGCCGCGAATTCGGCGACAGGATAGCCTCGCTTGTGGAGGCCGAGAGCGATGTGCGCAACCAAGACGAAAGCGAGGAGGAAAGCTGGCACAGGCGCAAGCAGGAAGCCATCGACAGGCTGTCTGCAGCTCCGCTGGATGCCAAGATAGTGGCTCTGGGAGACAAACTGTCCAACATGAGGGCCATAGCAAGGGACTACGCAGTCCAGGGCAACTCTCTTTGGAAACTTTTCCACGTGACTGAAAAATCGGAACACGAGTGGCACTACCGCGGCCTCGCCAGGGCATTGGGCGACCTGGAGGTGACCAATGCCTATAAAGAGTTCGTCAATCTCATAGAATTAGTTTTCGGTTAGGAAATGATGGAGGTTCAGAAGATAGACATAGAACGTTTCATCCTTAACGGAGGCGGTGCAAACGGGGAGAGCTATACCAGCAGGGAAGATCCCACCCTTATGCTCAAGTTATACTTTCCTGGAAGGGAAAGACAGGCTTTGAACGAACTGCAGCGTTCCCATATGGTGTTCGATGCCGGAATCCCTGTACCGGAGCCGGGCCAGTACGTGGTGACTCAGGACGGCCGTTACGGCATCCTTTTCCGGAGGATTCCGGACAAGGTTTCGATAGCCCGTGCGGTAGGTGACAATCCCGAGAGAGCCGCCGAATACGCAGCAAGGTTTGCTGACATGTGCAAGCAACTGCACGCCACAAAAGTGGACACTTCCGCTTTCTACAATGTCAAGGACCATTATCTGGAAATCCTGAAAGAAAGCAACCTGTTCACGCAAGAACAGAAAAAGAAGATAGAGGACTTTATCCGGGAGGCTCCCGAGAGTGATACCGCAATACACGGGGACCTTCAGTTCGGCAACGTGATAATCTCCGGGGACGAGTCCTATTTCATAGATTTGGGGGACTTCTGTTACGGTCATCCGTACTTCGACCTGGGAATGGTACTCCTTACCTGCAAACTGGGTAAAGAAGAGTACACCAAGGATGTCTTCCATATGGACGCTGAAACTTCAGGCCGTTTCTGGGAGGCGTTTGCGGCAGAATATTTCGGGAAAGACGTCCCGCTTGAGGAAATCGAAGCCGAGATTCTCCCGTACTCCGCTCTCAAGACCATCATAATAGAAAGGGACTGCGGCTTTCCCAAGCCGGAGTTCCGGGAAATACTGGAAAAGACAATATTGTAGGTATGGCTAAGAATATGGATACCATTAAGAATCAAGCGTCACGCCAAGGTATTATAATGATCCTGGGCGCGGCCTTGCTGCTGGCCGCCACAAGTATCATTCAGAACTACTATGCCCATAGGGGACTTCTGCTTGAGGCCGAGGAGCGGGCAGAGAAAGAACTGACCATATCCCAGCTCAGGATAGAGAATATCACCGGTCCGGTGGAGACAGCCGTGAGGAACACTGCCTGGATGGTGGAAATGAACCTTTCCAAGCCAGACACAATGTTCACGCTTTTGCGTAACCTGGTGGAAATCAACCCCGTCCTGGCAGAAGCTGCCATCGGCTTCGAGGCTAACTATTATCCTGAGAAAGGCTACTGGTATGAACCTGTGGTTGCGCGCAGGGGAGATGACCAGTTTGAGGAAATGGTCCTGGGATCCCCGTCGCACGATTACTTCAGTCTGGAATGGTACGCCCATACATCCCGCACGGGCGAAAAAATCTGGAGCGAACCCTATTATGACGAAAGCGCGGGCAGGACAACTGTGGTTTCTTACACCAGCCCTGTGAGGGACAGTGAAGGGAAGATAGTCGCCGTAATTTCAGCCGACCTAACTATGGAATGGCTGACAGACCTTCTTAATGACATTCAGCCCTATCCAAATACTTACGGAACCCTTGAAAGCCGGAACGGCCAGATGCTGGTGAGCCCTCCTGACAATCCTGTGCCGGGCGATGCCGTCTATTATGCAAGGCATATCGAGAGTACGGGATGGCTGATGTCTATCTTCATTCCCAGGCACGAGATAATGCGTAACGTCAACAGGGTTACCTGGCTGATATCCCTGCTTCAACTTCTGGGACTTGCGCTCCTGGCCCTGATAGCCATGAAATCAGTAAAGGACCAGAGTCATCTGGCGCAGGTTAAATCCAACAAGGACAAGCTGGACAACGAGCTCCGCATTGCCCGTGACATCCAGATGTCAATGATACCCAAGACTTTCCCTCCTTTCCCTGAAAGGAAAGAGATAGATATGACCGCCGCGATGGTGTCGGCCAAGGAGGTGGGCGGAGACCTGTACGACTTCTTCATCCGTAACGACAAGCTGTATTTCTGCATAGGAGACGTTTCTGGCAAGGGAGTGCCGGCGGCGCTGGTGATGGCCGTCACCAGAAGCCTTTTCCGCTCCGTGACCGCCCACGAGACCAACCCTATGCGCATAGTCTCCCTGATGAACGAAAGCATGTCCGACATAAACGACAATGATATGTTCGTGACCTTCTTCTGCGGAGTCCTTGACCTCAACAACGGCCACATTCGGTACTGCAACGCCGGTCACAACGCCCCTTTCATCCTTGCCGATTCTGTGGAGGAACTGTCAGTGATGCCCAACCTTCCTCTGGGCGTGAAGGCCGAAATGGTTTACCGCGAGCAGGAAGTCAAGCTGCCTGCAGGAGCCACGTTGTTCCTGTATACTGACGGCCTTACCGAGGCTGAGAACGTTTCACACGAACTCTTTGGCGAGAAGCGCGCTAAGGACCTGCTCTCCTGCGGAGTCAGCGCCGAGTCCAATCAGGAAAGTATTATAGACGGAGTCACTGCATTTGTCGGAGACGCTGAGCGCAGTGACGACCTCACCCTTTTGATAATCCGTTATATGGGAACCGAAGACAAAAAAGTGAAAGAACGCCGTCTGGTGCTTCACAATGACATCCAGCAGATACCCCAGCTGGCCGAGTTCATCCTGACGATTGCCGAAGAGAAACATCTGAGCCAGAGTCTTTCGATGAGCCTGAACCTGGCCCTGGAGGAGGCAGTGACCAATGTAATACTTTATGCCTACCCGAAAGGCGCCGACGGCCTTGTCACTATCGAAGCCATACTCAGGGAAAAGTCCCTGGACTTCATAGTATCTGACAGCGGAAGGCCTTTCGACCCCACGGCCGTTCCCGAAGTGGATACTGACAAGAGCCTTGACGAAAGGCCGATAGGCGGATTAGGAATACATCTTGTACGTAGCATTATGGATGATGTCCATTACAAGAGGACAGACGGGAAGAATTATTTATCAATGACTAAAACTATCTGACATATGGAAATCGAAATCAAAGAAATCAACTCGGTCATCACGGTGGCCCTCAAGGGCAGGATGGACACTCCTGCTTCACAGGAAGTGGTTCCCGAAATGACGGCTCTGCAGGACAAGGCCGACAAGACCATAGTGCTGGACTGCTCGGAACTGACCTATATCTCCAGCTCCGGTCTGCGTATCTTCCTTTCGCTCCGCAAAGCGGCTGCTGTCAAGGGCGGTGAAGTGATCATCAGGAACATAAACGACGATATCCGCAGCGTCTTCATGATGACCGGATTCCTGAATCTGTTCGAAATAGAGAACGCATGACCCCGCTTTCGATAGTTTCGGGGAACCTGCTGTCCGACAACCTGCTTCTGATAGCTTCCATCTTGGTGTTCGCGGCAATCATGATCACCAAGCTGGGGTCCCGTATAGGTACGCCTACATTGCTGCTCTTCCTCCTCCTGGGAATGTTCGCAGGGGAGGACGGACTGGGCCTGGAGTTCGAAGATTACGAACTGGCCGAGTCGATAGGCCATTTTGCAATGACCATAATCCTGTTCGCGGGCGGCCTTGAGACGTCCCTGTCAGAGACCAAGCCGGTCATCAGGCAGGGCATACTGCTGTCTACAGTGGGAGTATTCTTGACGGCGGCAATCACCGGCCTTTTCATCTATTACGTGGCAGGAAGTTACATAGGCGTCCTGGGCTCTTCGTTCATGGGCTGTTTCCTGCTGGCGGCCGTTATGTCATCGACTGATTCCGCCTCGGTGTTCTCCGTCCTCAGGGGCAAGAAGATGCATCTGAGGCAGAACCTCGGTCCTATGCTGGAGTTGGAATCAGGAAGCAACGACCCTATGGCGTACGTGCTTACCATCTTGCTGGTGCAGCTGCTGTCTTCCAAGGTGACAGGTCCTCTCAGCCACCTTTCCCCGGTATGGACGGGCGTAATAACCCTGATAGTGCAGCTGGCGGTAGGAATGGCGGTAGGAATGGCCGTGGGATACGGGGCCAAGTTCATCCTGGAGAAAGTCAAGCTTCCAGGAGGACAGCTGTATTCCATCCTGATTCTCAGTATCGGATTCTTCACCAACGGTCTGGCTTCAGTCCTTTACGGAAACGGCCTCCTGGCATTGTATGTCTGCGCCATCATCATAGGCAACAAGGCCCGTCTTCACCATAAGAAGGACATCCTGAAATTCTTCAACGGAATGACCTGGCTGATGCAGCTCCTGATGTTCCTCATGCTGGGATTGTTGGCAAGGCCTTCGGAGTTCGGCAGCATTGCCATTCCTGCGCTTCTCATAGGCTTGTTCATGATGTTCATAGCCCGTCCTGCAAGCGTCTTCTTCTGCCTGCTGCCTTTCCGGGACATAACAACAAAGGCAAAGACATTCGTGTCTTGGGTGGGCCTCAAAGGCGCCGGCCCCATCCTTTTTGCCCTTTGCCCGGTAGTGGCGGGACTCGAGGGCAGCACGGACATATTCAACATAGTGTTCTTTATCACGCTGCTTTCCCTGCTGGTTCAGGGAATGACCCTGTCGCCTATGGCCAAATGGCTGAAACTCAGCTATGAAGAAGAAGCCAAGGTGGAGACCTTCGGAATGGATGTTCCTGAAGAGATGGGATTGCTGCGCGACCATACCGTCACCGAGGAGGACCTCAAGCTTGGCGAGACCTTGCGGGACCTGAGCCTTCCTCACGGAATACGCGTGATGATGGTCCGCCGTGACGGGAAGTTCCTGGTTCCGCACGGAAGTATGAAACTCATCCCCGGGGACCGTCTGATTATAATTATGGGAGAAAGTGACGAAGACTGATGTCCAGATTGAGCGCGACGTGATTTACGCCAAGGCCGACGGTTACTGGACAAGCGCTCCCGTGGGGGTGAAAGGAACCGTCCGCAGGCTCATTCCAAAGTCTTTCAGGAAACGTCCTCTGGAATTGAGGATGGACATATACAAGCCGGCCAGAGAAACCTCCGGCAAGCGACCGCTGCTGATAATGCTTCACGGCGGTTCTTTTTACATAGGCAACAAGGAAGAGGCCGGGCAGGCCGGATGGTGCGAGTATTTCGCTTCGACAGGCTATGTTGCTGCTTCCGTAGACTACCGCCTGGGCTTCCTTCCTTTCAAATGTTCCGTCCGCAAGGCGGAGCGCCGCGCACTGGAGGACGCCGACTCCGCTCTGGAATACCTTCTTTCAAGGGAAGACCTTTGCATAGACCCCGACCGGGTCTTTGCGGCGGGGACAAGCGCCGGCGCGATGATATCGCTGGAGATGGCTTTCCGTCCTCAAGACCCTCGCCGGGCCCGCATCCGCGCCGTAGGCAACTTTTGGGGCTCTGTAAGCGACCTTAAGGTGCTGGACTATGCCGATACTCCAATCCTGTCTTTCCAGTCCGAAAATGACCCCATAATGCCATATTCCAAAGGATATCCTTTCCAGTCCAGGCTGGGCTGTTTCAGTTTCCTTATGGGATTGTTCTCCAACAAGATGTACGGAACATATGCCATCTATCAGAAAGCGTTGGAGAAGGGGATAGTATGCGAGCATCACGCCTGTCCGGAGACCGGGCACAGGCTGCATATGGAAAAAGACGGCCAGTTCACTCCCCGCTTTTATGAAATGCGGGATGCGATGGCCGCCTTTTTCGGTAAATGCTGATCTTATTCCATACTGTCCAGTTGGACGCCCGGGATGCTCCTGAGGCGTTTCATAAGATCCAGGGCAGTTTCCTTCTTTGAGACTTTCATGTCAACTGCCACCTTGTAAAGGCCGTTCTCCCTGTAGAGGTTGAAGTTTCCGACCTGCTTGCCAAGGGATTCCACTGCGTTGACAAGGGCAATCTCGTCTTCAGATGAGAATACCGCCGTCACTTCTCTCTGCCCGAATTTTATGGAATATGCGTTGAGGGCTTCCAGGCACACCAGTACCAGGAAAGTACATACTCCGGCCATCAGGTACATACCGCAGCCTACACTCATACCTATGGCTCCCGTAACCCAGAGGCCGGCGGCTGTGGTAAGGCCGCTCACGTGGTTCTTCTTCATTATGATGCCTCCTCCGAGGAATCCGATGCCGGTCACGACGCCGGCTGCTACACGCGCGGCGTCGAAGCGGTCTGCACCTGCAAAACCGTGCTGGGAGATTATCATAAAGAGAGCGGCGCCCAGGGCAACCAGGACGTGAGTCCTGACTCCGGCGCCTTTGGCGCGGAGCTCGCGCTCATAACCTATGAGGGCGCCCAGAAAAGTGGCTGCCAGCAGGCGTATGACTAATTGAAGGGTAGGTGACATATTATGTGATTTTTATCTTTTACAAATCTACGAAAGGCCGCCTGAATTTACAACAGGCTGGGCGGGCTCGTCTCCGCAGAGAACTACCAGCAGGTTGCTTACCATAGACGCTTTCTTGTCCTCGTCCAGGGTGACTACGCCCTGATCCTGCAGTTTGTCCAGAGCCATCTTGACCATGCTTACGGCTCCGTCCACTATCTTCTCGCGGGCTGCGATAATGGCGTCGGCCTGCTGGCGGCGGAGCATCACGGCTGCAATCTCGGGGGCGTAGGCCAGATAGTTAATCCTGGCCTCGGTTACGTGGATGCCTGCCATCGAAAGGCGGTCGTTGAGCGTCTGTACCAGCTGCTCGTTGATTTCCTCGGCGTTGCTGCGGAGGGTGAGTTCGTCGGCTGAGTCGGCGTTGTCGTAGGCGTAGCATCCG
>JAGCVB010000108.1 GCA_017962585.1 Bacteroidales bacterium | reverse complement strand
TCTTATCTTTGGGTATGTCAACCAAAAACGTTTTCCTCCCTTCCAAACCCAGATACGAGATTCTGGACGGGCTCAGGGGCGTTGCAGCGCTCCTGATTCTTGTTTTTCACATATTCGAGGACGAGTCCACTCGCGGACCTGCGTTCCAGCACCTCAACCACGGATACCTGGCGGTGGAATTCTTTTTCCTGCTGTCAGGTTTCGTTATAGGCTATGCCTATGACGACCGCTGGGACAAGATGTCGCTGGGCGGTTTCTTCAAAAGGCGACTGGTAAGGCTTCACCCTATGGCCATAATGGCAACATTCATAGGAGTGCTGCTGTTCTACCTTGGCGCTGACGGCTTCCGCCTGGTAAACGACGCTCCCGCTTGGAAGATGGCGCTCTGCTTCGTCTGCGCCCTCTTTCTCATTCCGCTGGGCCCCAAGATGGATATCAGAGGCTGGCGTGAGATGTATCCTTTCAACAGCCCCCTCTGGACTCTGTTTTATGAGTACATAGCCAATATCCTGTATGCGCTCTTTATAAGGAAACTCCCCAAATGGGCCCTCAGGGTGCTTGTGGCCCTGTTTGCCGTCCTCATGCTTGACAGGGCGGTAGGCCTTGGCATATTCGGTGGTTACACCTACAACGTGGGAAGTATGGCTGGCGGCTGGTCCTGGGACAAAGCCGGAATCTATACCGGATTCGCAAGGCTGCTGTTCCCGTTCTTCTGCGGCCTACTTATCCAGCGCTCCGGCAAGATGATAAAGGTCAAGGGCGCTTTCTGGTGGTGTGCACTGGTGCTGGCAATCATTCTCTGTATGCCCAGGGTAGGTGCCCCTCCCACCTTCGACCGCGTAACCAGGACTATGGATCCAGGCGGATCCGTTTACAACGGTATCTACGAATTCTGCTGCGTAGCCCTCATAATGCCTCTGGTGATAATGGCTGGAGCCGGCGGCCAGATACAGGGAAAGAGCCTCAAGTTTTGCAAGTTGCTGGGCGACATATCGTATCCGCTGTACATCACGCATTACCCCATAATGTACCTGCATGTACAGTGGCTAGCCAAGCATCCTGAGGCACCGCTCGGCCAGCATATCTATGTGGCCATCTCAATCTGCGTCATCTCCATCCTGGTGGCCTACGCCTGCTTCAAGCTCTACGACCTTCCCGTCCGCGAGTGGCTCAAGAATCACTGGCTCACCCCCAAGCCCGACAAAGCAGACGCTTAATTAAATTACGTCCGGATATAGTAAGGGTTCAAAATCGCTTTCGGCGTCAAGCCTGCATTTGTTGCGATTTTGAACCCTTACTATATCTGGATGGACGGATGGACTAGGCCTTGCCGTCGGAGCCGAGAACCTCCACAATCTTGTGGATGTACATCTTCTTCATCTCATCACGAGCCGGCTTGAGGTACTGGCGGGGATCGAAGTGGCCAGGGTTCTCATAGAGATCCTTGCGGACAGCTGCGGTCATAGCCAGGCGGGAGTCGGAGTCGATGTTGATCTTGCAGACAGCGCTCTTGGAAGCGAGACGAAGCTGCTCCTCAGGAATACCTACTGCATCCGGCATCTTGCCGCCGTACTTGTTGATCATATCTACATACTCCTGAGGAACGGAAGAAGATCCGTGGAGCACGATAGGGAAGCCGGGGAGCTGCTCCTCAACGCCCTTGAGCACGTCGAATGCCAGCGGCGGAGGAACAAGGCGTCCGGTCTTGGGATCCCTTGTGCACTGCTCGGGCTTGAATTTGTAAGCACCGTGGCTTGTTCCGATGGAGATTGCCAGTGAGTCGCATCCGGTACGGGTTGCGAAGTCTACGACCTCTTCGGGCTTTGTATAATGAGAAACCTCGGAAGCAACTTCTTCCTCTACGCCTGCGAGAACGCCGAGTTCTGCCTCTACGGTTACGTCATACTGGTGAGCGTAGTCAACGACCTTCTTTGTGAGGGCGATGTTGTCCTCGTAAGGAAGGGACGAGGCGTCAATCATTACTGAAGAGAAACCAAAGTCAACGCAGCTCTTGCAAAGCTCGAAGCTGTCGCCGTGGTCAAGATGGAGAACGATCTGCGGATTCTCCCAGCCAAGTTCCTTTGCATACTCTACAGCACCCTGTGCCATGTACCTGAGGAGAGTCTGGTTCGCATAGTTGCGGGCTCCCTTGGAAACCTGGAGGATTACAGGGGAACGGAGCTCTGCAGCAGCCTGGATGATGGCCTGGAGCTGTTCCATGTTGTTAAAGTTGAATGCAGGGATGGCATATCCGCCTTTGACGGCCTTTGCAAACATTTCTCTGGTGTTTACAAGACCCAATTCTTTAAAAGAAACCATAATTTTATTTTATAAATATTTGATGCGGTTAAAGCAATCGCAAAAATAGTTATTTTTGTATAAATATAGAAATTGGATGGGCAATAAAGTTATGATATTTTCGGCGCCTTCCGGGGCCGGCAAAAGCACTGTGGTAAACCACCTTCTGAAGTTGTATCCGCAGTTCGAGTTCTCAGTCTCCGCAACCTCCCGCGAGCCTCGCGGAGAAGAGAAGGACGGGGTGGAGTACTACTTCATCACAGCCGACAGATTCCGTGAACTGATAGCCCAGGACGCCTTTGTGGAATATGAAGAAGTGTATGAGAACCGCTTTTACGGCACCCTCAAGTCCGAGGTGGGAAGAATCTGGGCAAAAGGCAAGGTGATTCTCTTTGACGTTGACGTGAAAGGCGGCTACAATCTCAAGAAATACTTTGGAGACAAGGCCCTTTCGGTGCTCATCGTGCCCCCTTCTATGGAAGTGCTGGAGCAGCGCCTGCGCGGCCGCGGCACTGACACTGAAGAGGCTATCACGGAGCGCCTGGCAAAGGCCGCTTCGGAACTTGAATTCGCCCTGGGGAAATTCGATATCGAGCTGGAGAACGATGTACTTGAAGACACGTTCCGCAAGGCTGAAAAAATCACCGACAATTTCATTTCCCTATGAGGATAGCGGTATACTCTGGATCCTTCGACCCTCTTCACATAGGCCATCTGGCCATTATGGAGTTCCTTACCCAAAAGGAGAACTTCGACTGGGTGTACCTTGTGGTTACGCCCCAGAGTCCCTTCAAGGAAGCTGAGAGGGCCAGGACCGGGGCAAAGCGCTTCCGCGCCGCCAGGCGCGCGGTGCGCCGCCATACCGGCCTGAAGGTGAAAGTGGACCGCATAGAGCTCAGGATGCCCCCTCCTCATTACACCATCCGCACCCTTGACGCGCTTCGCGAGCGCGAGCCCGACAATGAATTCACCCTGGTGATAGGGGCTGACAACCTGGACCTGATGCATAAATGGAAAGAGCACGGCCGCATCCTCACTGAGTACGGCGTAATAGTGTATCCCCGTGAGGGTTTCGACATTGCCGCCATCCGCAGCACCTTGATGGAAGAGAACCCTGATTACAAGATACGCCTGATAGACGCGCCAATGGTGGATATCTCTTCAACGCAAATCAGGGAAGGCCTGGCGAGAGGAGAAGATATGAGCCGCTGGCTGATGTAGAATTAGAAACAAAAGAGACAACCATATGAAACTGATAGTCGAAAGTGGAGCTACCAAGACGGACTGGTGCGCAATACGCCTGGACGGTACGGTGGGTACCCTGAAGACAGAGGGCGTGAACCTGACTACGATGCCCTCCAATTCCATTGACAATATGACCCAGAGGGCCATAGAAGTCCTGAATATAAACAACGAACCCGTGAGCGAGGTGCATATCTACGCCGCAGGCCAGTTGGAGCCCCGCGTAATAGGGAACGTCGAGTACGCCTCCGACCTGCTTGCCGCCGCCCGCGCGCTCTTCGGCCGCGAGAGCGGCATCGCCGCCATCCTGGGAACCGGCTCCAACAGCTGCTTCTACGACGGCAGTCAGGTGGTGCAGAACGTACGCTCCGGGGGTTTCATACTGGGAGACGAGGGCAGCGCCGCCTGCCTTGGCAAAATGTTCATATCGGACTTCCTCAAGGGCCTTGTCCCTGAGGACATAGCCAAGGAGCTGGAGGCTACATTCAAAGTAGACTACGCCACAGTGGTGAAGAACGTTTACAAAGGGGAGGCGCCGTCGCGCTACCTGGGATCCTTCGCCCCCTGGCTCATCGAACGTTACCAGACCAGCGAGTATGTGAACGACCTTGTCAAGCTCAACTTCAGGCTCTTTATCCAGAGGGCGCTGGGACGCTATGACTTCAAGGCCCATCCAATAGGCATAGTGGGCGGATTCGGCTACTGCCTCAGGGATATATTCCTGGAGGTGGCCGCTCCGTTCGGAATAAGGATTTCCAAGATCTTGGAGTCTCCGCTGGAAGGACTCATCCAGTATCACAGCAATGATTGAGAAGTATCCGTCCAAACTGCTTGAGAATGCCGTAGAGGCCATAAGTTCCCTCCCTGGAGTGGGAAGGAGGAGCGCTATGCGCCTTGCCCTGCACCTGCTGAAGCAGCCGCAGGAGAACGTCCGGCATTTCACCGCCGCCATAAACAGCTTGGTAGAAGACGTCCGTTACTGCAAGCAATGCATGATGATATCCGACGACGAAGTCTGCTCGATCTGCAGCGACAAGTCCAGGGACCAGCGCACCATATGCGTAGTAGAGAATGTCAGGGACGTGATAAGCATAGAGAACACCGGGCAGTATAACGGCGTGTATCACGTTCTGGGCGGAATCATATCTCCTATAAACGGAATAGGCCCGGGGGAACTCACCATAAGGGAACTTGTGGATAGACTGCGCGCCCTTGGACCCCAGGTAGAGGTGATCCTGGCACTGAGCGGGGACGTGGAAGGGGAGACCACCGCATTCTACATCTTCCGTCAGATAGAGAGCCTGGGCGTCAAAGTCACTTCGCTTGCCCGCGGCCTCGGCTTCGGGGACGACCTGGAATATGCCGACTCCCTCACCCTGGGACGTTCAATAGTCAACAGAACCGTCTTTAAACCTTGACAGATGCTTCTTACCTTAATACTTTTCGGCCTTTCCCTGTGTGCTGACTGTTTTGCTGTCAGCCTCTGCTCCGGAGTGACCCTGCGCAGGGCCGGATGGAAAGACATCCTTCCGGTAGCGTTCATATTCGCCTTCATCCAGACCGGATTCATGCTGGCAGGCTGGGCTCTGGGGAACCTGGTGGTGTCACTTGTCATCAGGATTGCGCGCTGGATAGGATTCCTGCTGTTGCTGTACGTGGGCGGGAGCCTACTTTTCGAGGGGTTCAAGGAAGATTTCGAAGTCCACGATATGAACGGTCTGCGCAACATCCTCATCTGCGGCGTGGCCACAAGTATCGATGCCCTGGCTGTAGGAGTTTCAATGGCGATGAACGGCGATACAGCCTCTGACATCTATCCCAAATGCATCTCGGTGTTCATCTGCACTTTTGCCAGCGTGGTTGCCGGTATCTCAGGAGGCAAGGCAATAGGCCGCCGAGCCGGTTCCTGGGCCCAGATTATTGGCGGATTAGTACTTATAGGCATAGGTATATCTGTTCTTGTTAAATAATTTTTTTTATCTTTGCGCCGTCGGCTTCTCCGTGACGTCGGCTAACCCGTAAGTTTAACACCCTTCCGACAATCGCCGGGAACAACACAGGAAGGATTATGATCAAGATTTTCTACAGGCGCGGGAATGAGATTTTGCTCTCCCGGTCTCAAACGGAGTTTGCTACTATCAGCAAAGAAAATGTGCTCTGGATAGATATCCTGGAACCCACAGGAGAAGAAAAAAGAGCTACCGAAAAATTCCTTGGTACGGAAATACAGAGCCGTGACCAGACTGAAGAGATTGAAAGCTCTTCCCGTTTCTCGGAGGACGAGTACGGCCTCTATGCCAATACATACTTCCTGTCTCCTACAGGAGACGAAATGTCGTCCGATCCCGTCTCATTCATACTGACGGACTATACCCTGACAACCCTTAGGGACATTCCTCTGCGTTCATTCGACCTGCTTCAGATGAAGATCCAGGCCAGGCCCGAGATGTTCCCGGACTGCTTCACCCTTTTCCTGGAAATCATGGAAAAGAGGGTGGACCTGGACGCCGACATCGTGGAGCTGTTCGCCAAGGACACCTCCCAGTACAGCAAGAGGATAAACCAGCAGGAGGACATCAACGAAGAATTCCTCCTGGACATCAACCAGTTGCAGGAAAATGCAATGATGATAAGGGCAAACGTGGTGGACAAGCAGAGGCTCCTCTCCAACCTGGTAAAGAGCCGCAGGTGTCCCAAAGATCCTGAATTGAGGGAAGAACTCAACGTGCTCATACAGGACATATCATCCCTTATCAACCACATCAATTTTACTTTCGAAAGGCTTGAGTATCTGCAAGATACTGTTCTTGGAATCATCAACTTGGACCAGAACAAGATAATGAAGATATTCACGGTGATAACCCTGCTCATTATGCCTGCCACTTTCATTGCAAGCTTCTATGGAATGAACGTGGCCCTGCCGTTTGACAAGTACCGCCTGGCGTGGCTGGGAATACTTGCCCTGATGGTGGTGCTGGCCTTTGCTTTCTGGTATATTTTCAAGAAAAAGAAAATGTTGTAAATCAATTATTTTTACTATATTTGCGCGCTCGTTTCCGAGGGCGCTTTTTTTGACCCCCGGTACAGCACAGGACATAATGTTAAACCCCTAGTTTGTTTTAATCACACAATTATGGAAGAAGAAGTAAAAGTTAATGTAGCAGAAGAGGCTCAGGAGGCAGTTGCCCAGGCCGCACCTGTTGCAGAAAAAGAAACCAGGAAGAGTTCTCTGAACGCTTCAGTCGCCCCTGAGGATTTCGATTGGGACGCATTTGAGCAGGCTGAAAACTACGGCGGAACCAGCAAGGCCGACGTAGAGGCCGCTTACGACCAGACACTTTCTAAAGTTGTCGAGAACGAAGTAGTAGAAGGAGAGGTTACCTCAATCAACAAGCGTGAGGTTATCGTATCCATCGGCGGAAAGAGCGAGGGTGTAATCTCCGCTCCTGAATTCCGTTACAATCCTGACCTGAAAGCCGGTGACGTTGTAGAGGTTTATGTGGAGAACGCTGAGGACAAGAAGGGTCAGCTCGTTCTGTCTCACAAGAAGGCTCGCCTGTCGAAGTCTTGGGACCGTGTCAATGCCGCCCTGGAGGCACAGGAGGTTGTCAATGGTTACATCAAGTGCCGCACGAAGGGTGGTATGATTGTCGACGTATTCGGCATCGAGGCCTTCCTGCCCGGCTC
>JAGCVB010000107.1 GCA_017962585.1 Bacteroidales bacterium | reverse complement strand
TGAAAATCAGCCTTCGTCAAGCTGATTTTTATTTTGAAAAAACGACGGCGGGGTAGCTCAGCTGGTTAGAGCGTCGGATTCATAATCCGGAGGTCGTGGGATCGTGACCCACTCCCGCTACCACACCAAAAGACATAAGTAAGCGGCCGGTACGAAGCCCTTACGCCCAAAACAACTCACTATATGCTTCCGGCGCACTTCGATGCGGCGGTTTACTTTTTTATAAAGGGCACTCATGACGCACGATGGCCATAGCGACGACCGGTATCTCGGATTCACTTTTGAAACCGAGAAGGCTATCCGTGTGCTCACAGACCTTCGTGATCTTGGCTATGTCCATGTGTCCATCAGACAGATGCTTGTCTTTGCCCTTTCGAAGATTGAGCACCGCCAGGAGAAACTGGAGAAGATGAAGCACCTGCTTGAGGTGCGAGAATCTATCAGCGTGTCTGGTCTGGCAACAGCCCTGGGCGTAACCCGTCAAACCATATACAACTGGAGAGATGCAGG
Source organism: Bacteroidales bacterium (assembly GCA_017962585.1). GTDB lineage: Bacteria > Bacteroidota > Bacteroidia > Bacteroidales > UBA932 > Cryptobacteroides. The sequence continues at coordinate 3,186 of JAGCVB010000107.1, read as the reverse complement.
ATATGTCTTCCGCACACAGACTGGCCAGATAGATCTCAAAGAGACTGTTGATTTCTGGGAAGCTATTGACAGTTGGGTTCAATAACCGCGGTAGTTCTCTGATACTGACTACGGAAACCGGTCTCTGAATCCAACAGAATACACATCGCCTGAATCTGGAATCTCTCCCCGCTGAGGTTCCAGATTTCCGTATAATTCGGGATGGTGATGGTCAACCGCTGTGAGCAGTTCCCTTCTGCCAAGAAACCCCTCATTCCCCTGACGCCATATCCTTTGCCGGGATCAGTGAGTCGTTTGCGGGCATACAGACGATAGCGCTCAGGCTGGTCATACTGAGACACGTGGGCATCAACAGTAAGGCGCAACGTCCCCGCCTCAACGGTAGCGCGGTCAAACGTCACCAAAAATGGCGGAGGCATCTGGAAAGGATAAGCTATAGGAGTATGTTCATCTCCCAGCAAAGCGAAGCCGTGGTATGCTGACATGAACAGGTTATTCCCTGAGATATGAGACTTGTGGTCATAAGGAGGCCGATGGGATTCTGCCGTGGTTTCATAGGAATTCCACAACTTCTGCACCTCTGAGTCCAGGGATGCCCATGCTGCCATTGCTCTCCGATGTATGGCCAGATGCTCCAGCTGGGCTGGTGTGCCCGGATACGGGGGCTTCACCCTCCTCCTGGTATAGCAGCGGCCATTCCTATGATAAAAGGTAACCTCGCCTGCGGAACCGTAGGCGTCAGACAGGAGTATGGAGGGCCTGAACAGGGGCATACCTTATACTTGTACTTTTGGGCAGGGCAATAGCGAATAAGTACCTTCTCGGGTATAACAAAGATAATCAAAATCAGCGACTTAATCAAGGGGAAAGGCACCTGCAGCAGCGCCAGCTGCTGCCTCTTTGTGTATATATTTACCCCTTGATACATCCCTTCGGGCAGGTGATGTCGGTCAAGGTTGTGATGAGGTTGGGGCGTGTGCCCCTGGGTAGGCCTATGGTGCTGGCAGTCTCGCAGACGTGAAGGTTGTAGCGGTGGCCTTGTGCGGCGGCTGTGAGTCTGCCAGTACCATAGGGCGCGGAACGAGCGAAGCGAGTGGAGCGTGGCCCCGGAGAGGGTCTGGAAGTGTGGGGTCGACTGGCTTTGGCGGGACAACGGACGTGAGACCTCTGGCTCCCGTCCGCCGACAAAGACGGGCAGCGTGTGTGGGCAGACGCTCTCCGGGGCCTGGGCCGGACGACCCACTCCTGGAACGAAAGTAGGACGCTCCTGGCCGTCAGGCCTTGCACCAAGCCCCCGGCGCAGTCTGTGGCAGTTTGGGCTACGGCTTTGACGCGGAACAAACTGACACTGTCTGCGCCAGCAGCCGGAACAGCTGCCCCCTGCCTGCCCGGAACACTTCTGGCGGGATTCTTCCCGGCAGAGGTGTGGAGGTATAGCAGGCTGGGATAAACACGGCGAAGCCGTACCGCGGAGTGGAGGGACGGGACTCTTCTGACGGAGCCTGCGGAGGAAGAGGAGTCACGGCCTGGAACGACCCAGCATCGGAGCTGCGTAAGGCGGCGGACTGCTCGCATAGCACTACGGATCCCAGCGGGCTCCTTACCCTCGCACAGCACTGACGGTATGCGTACCTGCACTTTGCGGGTGAGCAAAGTGCGCAGCCCCCTGACGGGCCGGGGCCCGGGCGGCCCTTGAAGGGGGCTGCTTGTCCGACGCCGCCTCACCCGGGAATTCGAAGGTAGGACCTTCGCACTTTGACGACGAAGAGTCCTTAACATAATCCGAATTGTGTAATCAGACGCCCTGTAGGCCGTTTTGCGCGCTTCTGACCCCTTGATACTTTCTCCCTTGATGCGGGGCACTGACGGTGCCGGCGGCTGTTACACAATTCCGATGGGATTATGTTATGGAAAGCGGGATATCGGCACTGCCGGTCGCGCTGGCACTGCGGCTCCCGGGGGATTATCTTCCCCTCCGGGGACTGAGGGGCATAAACCTGTACGGTGAGCTGGCGGTTGTGGAGCAAGCGCAGCGAGCGGAACAACCGACTGCTGACCGTGACAATCCTTTTTTTTTACACGCATACATTTCCAAAGTCTTTAGCGTTATATCCTTGTTTTTTTCAATGTGCAATTCTGTCGGCCTTCTACGAACAATCTATATGACAGGGCTTTGGCTCATTGTATTTGTTTTGTAATTTCAGTATCTTATGGATTCTCCAAACAATTCCGCGAGAAGTTGATTTCTTGTAAGGTCACTTCGATTCAGCGTCTCGTTTGTTTATTGTAATTGCGCTCATAGGGGCGTCCCGCCCCTGGCCGCGCGGCCTCCCCTGGGTTGGTCAGCTCGCTGGCTTGTACTCTTTTGTATAGGGTCGATCTCGTCTTATGACTGAGAACATCCGGTGGACGAGTTTGGCGCGTATGACGTTCAGGACGCGCATCACATGCTTGCCCTCCTTGATTTTCCGCTCGTAATAGTCTCTGTATTCACCCTCTTTCATTCTTGTGGCGATGTTGACCGCACTGAGGTGCAGCAGCGCTTTCATAGTCTGGTTGGCCCGCTTGGATATCTTGGCTTTCGACCTGACGGAAGACCCGGACTCGTACTTGTATGGCGTGAGACCGGCGAAGCTGCAGAACTGACGTGCAGTCTGGAAGCGGGTGAACCCGCCGGTAATGGCGATCATGTTGATGGCAATCCTGTCGCCAATACCGTCAATGCTGGTAAGAAGTTCCTTCTGACGGGCAAGAGCAGGATCGGCCGCTATGAGGCCATCTATCTCGGCGTCAATGGCCTTTATTTGCTCGTCTATGGTCTTGATGACTTTCCTCCAGCGGGAACTCTTGTGCTTGAAGTCGCCCGGAGCCATATATTTCCTCTGGTCGGTCAACTGGGACTGATACCTTTTCTTATCAACCAGCAGGAACTCCCGGTCCGAGAGAAGGTTCTTCATGGAGACTATGGCATCCTCGGCTATTACATAGCGGACAGCCTTGTCATTGTAGCGATAGGCGTATTCGGCGATTCTGGCCGCGTCGATCGCATCGCTCTTCCCGCGGATGATGCCGAACGAGTTCTTGATGCGGGTGGGGTCGTCCAGCCAGAGGAAGACATCCAGTTCCTGACACGCAATGGTCAGCGGGTAGATGTATCGGCCCGTGTATTCGGCGCACACGAGGACT
>JAGCVB010000106.1 GCA_017962585.1 Bacteroidales bacterium | reverse complement strand
GGCCATCATCGCAGCCCGCAAGGGTGACGTAGGCGAGATGAACAGCAATCTTGCCAAGGCAAATGCAAATGCAGAACTTGCCGAGAGGGCAAAGAAAGACATAGAATTTGCCGCTTACAGGAAGTAAGTTGTTGCAAATAATGGTTTTAGGGGTGCAATTTGTTGCGCCCCTTTTTGCTTTTTGTCAGATTATTCGTATATTTGCACCCCCTAAAAATGGGGTAAAGAAACATAAATTATTTACTAACAATCATTTATGCCAACAATTCAACAATTAGTTCGCAAAGGTCGCGAGTCATTGGAGATCAAGAGTAAGTCTCGCGCCCTTGATGCTTGCCCTCAGAAGCGTGGCGTATGCTTGCGTGTGTACACAACCACACCTAAGAAACCTAACTCAGCTATGCGTAAGGTTGCCCGTGTACGTCTTTCAAACGCTAAAGAGGTTAACGCATACATCCCGGGAGAAGGCCACAACCTTCAGGAGCACTCCATCGTGCTCGTTAGAGGCGGCCGTGTAAAGGACCTCCCTGGTGTACGTTACCACATCCTTAGAGGAGCTTTGGATACCGCTGGCGTAGAGGGACGTCTTCAGTCACGTTCCCTGTACGGAGCAAAGAGACCCAAGAAATCTAAGAAGTAATTTTTATCACCTTTATTCTTTATCAAAATGAGAAAATCGAAGCCTAAAAAGAGGATTCTACTTCCTGATCCTAAGTATCACGACACAAGTGTGACTCAGTTCGTGAACAATCTTATGTTACAGGGTAAGAAGAGTATCGCGTATTCAATTTTTTACGATGCCATCGATATGGTAGGCGAGAAGATGAAAGATTCTGACAAGGCTCCTCTAGATATTTGGAAGCAGGCTCTTGAGAACGTGACTCCTCAGATCGAGGTTAAGTCACGCCGTATCGGTGGAGCAAACTTCCAGGTGCCTACTGAGTTGAGACCGGAGAGGAAAGTTTCACTTTCTATGAAGAACATGATACAGTTCGCCCGTAAGCGTTCCGGCCACTCAATGGCAGAAAAACTCTGCGCTGAGATAGTTGCAGCCTACAACAACGAAGGTGGTGCATTCAAGAGGAAAGAGGATATGCACAGAATGGCAGAGGCCAACAAGGCATTTGCCCACTTCCGTTTCTAGTATCTCCGGTTAGTTAGATGGCAAGGGATCTCAAGTACACAAGGAACATCGGCATCATGGCCCACATAGATGCCGGCAAGACCACAACCTCCGAGCGTATCCTGTATTATACGGGCAAGACCCATAAGATAGGAGAAGTTCACGAGGGAGCGGCCACCATGGACTGGATGGCTCAGGAGCAGGAGAGAGGTATCACCATTACCTCCGCTGCCACCACAGCCTTCTGGCACTACGGCGGAGACGTCTATCAGATAAACCTGATCGACACTCCGGGTCACGTAGACTTTACCGTGGAGGTGGAGCGCTCGCTGAGGGTTCTTGACGGTACTGTGGCCACGTTCTGCGCAGTAGGACGCGTACAGCCTCAGAGCGAGACCGTATGGCGCCAGGCAGACAAGTACAATGTTCCAAAGATTGCGTACATAAACAAGATGGACAGGGTGGGAGCCGACTTCCTGGCTTGCGTGGATGACATCCACAACAAGTTGGGAGCAACCGCGGTTCCTGTATGCCTGCCTATCGGATCGGAGGACACGTTCGAAGGAATCGTGGACCTCATTTCCCGCAAGGCCATCTACTATAATTCTTCCGAAGAACTTGTAAACTTCAAGTACGGCCCCATTCCTGAGGATATGCTCGGGGACGTAGCCGTATGGCGCGACAAACTGGTGGACACCGCCGCAGAGTGCGATGACGACCTTATGGAGAAGTACTTCGAGAATCCGGAGTCTCTCACTGAAGAGGAGATCATCGCCGCCCTGCGCAAGGGTACCATCAGCATGAAGATAGTTCCGGCCTGCTGCGGATCTTCATTCAAGAACAAAGGAGTCCAGTTCCTTCTCGACTGCGTTATGAGGTATCTCCCTTCTCCTCTGGACAAGGGTGCGGTCAAGGGAATCAACCCTAAGAACGGACAGGAAGTGGAGCGTGAGCCAAAAGCTGACGAACCCTTCTGCGGCCTGGTGTTCAAGATTGCGACAGATCCTTATGTAGGACGTCTGGCATTCATGAGAGCCTATTCCGGTCACCTTGATTCCGGTTCGTATGTTTTCAACGTGCGTTCCGGACGCAAGGAAAGGGTGGCAAGGCTGTATCAGATGCACTCCAACCATCAGAACCCCATTGAGTTCGTGGAGGCAGGCGACATCTGCGCAGCCGTGGGCTTCAAGGATTTGCGCACAGGCGATACAGTTTGTTCAGAAAGTCATCAGATTACCCTGGAGTCTATGGAATTCCCTGATCCGGTTATCGGAATTGCAGTGGAGCCCAAGACCCAGCAGGATCTGGACAAACTCTCAATCGCACTGAGCAAGCTTTCCGAAGAAGACCCCACCTTCACCGTGAAGGCCGACCAGGAAACAGGCCAGACCATCATCAGCGGAATGGGAGAACTTCACCTTGACATCATCATAGACCGCCTGCGTCGCGAGTTCGACGTAGAGATAAACCAGGGCGCTCCGCACGTCAACTACAAGGAGGCCATCACCGGCACTTACCAGCACCGCGAGGTGTTCCGCAAGCAGACGGGAGGCCGTGGCAAATTTGCCGACATCGTTGTAGAAATCGGCCCTGCCGACCAAGGAGTCAGCGGTTTGCAGTTCGAAAATGAAGTTAAAGGTGGGAATATTCCTAAAGAATTCATACCTTGCGTGCAGAAAGGATTCGAGATGGCAATGGCCAACGGAGTGCTGGCCGGCTATGAGATGCAGTCGATGAAAGTAAGGCTCCTGGACGGTTCCTTCCATCCGGTAGATTCAGACGCCCTTTCATTCGAACTCGCAGCCCGCATGGCATTCCGCAATGCCTGCCCTAAGGCAAAGCCGATTCTGCTGGAGCCCATAATGGACCTTGAGGTGGTTACACCTGAAGAGTATATGGGCGACATAGTAGGAGACCTCAACCGCCGCAGGGGACAGATAGCCAATATGGATTCAACCTCCACCGGAGCCAGGATCATAAAGGCGTTCGTTCCGCTCGCAGAGCAGTTCGGATACGTTACAGTCCTCAGGACCCTGTCTTCAGGCCGCGCAACAAGTACGATGTCCTTCGACCACTATGCAGAAGTTCCGCCTACACTGGCAAAGAGCATAGTCGAGAGAAGTGGTTACAGGTACATCGGGAACAATGAAGAAGATTAAAAAGTAAAAAATAAAAGAATGAGCCAAAAGATCAGAATTAAACTCAAATCATTCGATCATATGCTGGTTGACAAGTCAGCCGCTAAGATCGTTGAGACAGTGAAAGCTACCAATGCAAAGGTCAACGGACCTATTCCGCTGCCCACAAACAAGAAGATTTTCACTGTAAACCGCTCAACCTTCGTAAACAAGAAGGCTCGCGAGCAGTTCGAACTTGATTCTTACCGCAGGCTTCTCGACATCGAAGAGTCCAACGCAAAGACCGTTGACGCTCTCATGAAGCTCGAGCTGCCTTCAGGTGTTGAAGTAGAGATCAAAGTCTGAGTTCAGCCTTTGATATAAATCTCGGGTCCCATAGCTCAGTTGGTTAGAGCATCTGACTCATAATCAGGGGGTCGTAGGATCATGCCCTACTGGGACCACAAAAAGGCCAATCGCATTAGCGGTTGGCCTTTTTGCTTTGTGCTGTTAAAGTACCTTGATTTTCAGTTTGGCATAGGCGCGCTCAACTTTGGCGAGTGCTTTCTCGACGGTTTCGTCGCGGGCTAGGAGGACACCCATGCGGCGGTGGCCCTTGATGAAGGGCTTGCCGAAGAGGCGGATCTGGACATCGGGCTCGGAGAGCACTTCGTCCAGGTTTTCGAACTCTACCATAGTGGTGTCACCCTCGACAACGATGGCCTTGGAGGCGCTGGGGCCGTAGAAAGTCACCTTGGGGATAGGAAGGCCCAGCACTGCGCGTGCGTGCAGCGCAAATTCCGAGAGATCCTGCGATATCATAGTTACCATACCGGTGTCATGAGGACGAGGAGAGACCTCGCTGAAAAGCACTTGATCCCCGCATACGAACATTTCCACGCCGAATATACCATAGCCGCCCAGGGCGTCGGTAATCTTCTTGGCGATATCCTGCGCCTGCTTCAGGGCGCTCTCGCTCATAGGCTGCGCCTGCCACGACTCGCGGTAGTCGCCGTCCACCTGATGGTGGCCGACCGGGTTCAGGAACGTGGTGCCTCCGGCGTGACGCACGGTAAGCAGCGTAATCTCATAGTCGAATTTGACGAAGCCCTCGACGATTACCTCGCCGCCGCCGGCGCGGCCGCCCTCCTGGGAGATCCTCCAGGAATTGTCGGCGTCGGCCGGAGTCTTGCAGACGCTCTGCCCGTGGCCGGACGAGCTCATTATCGGCTTCACCACGCAGGGGGTTCCTACAGCGGCAATGGCCGCGTCAAACTCCGCGCGCGTGGCTGCAAAGCGGTAGTTGGAGGTCGGAAGGCCCAGAGTCTCGTGCGCCAGCTGTCGTATGCCCTTGCGGTTCATCGTCAGGAATGTGGCGTTGGCAGTAGGTATGACGTTGTAGCCCTCCTTCTCCAATCCCACCAGCGTTGGCGTGGCAATGGCTTCCACCTCCGGGATGATGAGGTCGGGCTTTTCCTGCTCGATGATTTCCCGCAGGCGCTTTCCGTCCTACATTGACAGC
>JAGCVB010000013.1 GCA_017962585.1 Bacteroidales bacterium | reverse complement strand
CGCTCCTTGACGTATGTGCGCAGGTATTCCTCCGCCGTAAGGCGGCTGAACTCCCTGGTGAAGTCCAGCACCTCCACCTGGTCCACGCCGAGGGCAAGGAGCGCCTGCTTCTTCTCTTCCAGGGAAGACAGCAGGTGCAGCCCCCTGGCGTTGTCCTGCAGCACGGTGCGGGGATGGGGCCAGAAAGTGACGACAAGGCTCCTGCAGCCCCGCCTTGCGGCTTCGTCCACGAGCCTTTCTATTACAAAACGGTGCCCGAGATGGACACCGTCGAAGAATCCGGTGGTTACAACCATTTGACTAACGGAAGGTCCTGTTTGTGCGGCAGCAGGGCGTTCTTGGGATAAACCCTTGTGGCCACCTGGTACATACCCGTCCTCTCAGGGAAGATGGAGGCGCTGTACTTGGCAATGCCGTCATTGAACTCATCCAGTTTGAACTCGCATATCTCGCGGATATGGAGCTTGCCCTTTGCGTCGTATGTAGTGAACAGCATCTCCACTCCCACGTCTTCCGGCTTAATCTGGCCGAGGTCCAGGACAACCTCCGATGTGAGGTTGCGGCCAGGCTCAAGGCTGTATGAAGCCGCCGGCTGGGTATAGGAAACAACCTTTATGTTGTCCCAGTTCTCCCTCATCTGCTGCTTCCAGGCAGCAAGACTGCGGGCCAGCGCATAGTCGTCTGCCTGAATCTTGGAAGAACGCACGAACTGAGGATCGTAATACTGGTTCACGTAGTCCGTGAGCATCCTGTTGGTGGTGAAGTTGCTAGCAACGTGGGCTATGGTGTTCTTTATGTAGCCCACCCACTCCTTGGAGAGACCGTTGCCTCTGGATTTATAATATGCGGGAACTATGTCGTTCTCAATAATGGTGTAAATTGTAGCCGAATCCAGTTCGTTCTGGTAGTACTGGTCGTCATAGGTCCTTTCCTGAGGCAGGGCCCAGCCGGCACCGGGACGGTAGCCTTCAACCCACCAACCGTCCAGGACGGAGAAATGCATCACTCCGTTCATCGCGGCCTTTTCTCCGGAAGTACCGGAAGCCTCCTGTGGACGAGTAGGGTTGTTGAGCCATACGTCCACGCCCTGCACGAGCCTCTTGGCTAGGTTGATGTCATAACCCGGGACGAAAATGATCTTGCCCAGGAACCTGTCCTGCTTGGAAATCTCCACTATCTGGCGGATGAGGTCCTGACCTGCCCTGTCGGCGGGGTGGGCCTTTCCTGCGAAGAGGAACTGTACCGGACGCTCGGGGTTGTTTACTATGGCGTCGAGACGGTCAAGGTCGCTGAAAAGAAGCGTAGCCCTCTTGTATGTTGCGAACCTCCTGGCGAATCCTATGGTGAGGACGTCGTCGCGCAGGTTCCTCTTTATAGTTATGGCCTGCCTCGGAGAATAATGGCTGCTGGCCACAGGGTCGGAAACCCTGTCTACGACAGCTTTCACGAGGTCTTTCTTGAGCTGCTTGCGCACGCTCCAGATTTCCTCGTCGCTTATGTCGTAGATACCCTCGAAGCATTTCTTGTCATAATGGTGGGTCTTGAAAGCGGAACCGAACACCCTTTCGTGAATCTGCTTCCACTCCTTGGCGGCCCAGGTGGGATAATGTACTCCGTTGGTGACATAACTGATGTACAGCTCCTCTGGAAGATATCCCGGATACATATTGGAGAAAATGTCCTGGCTGACCTTTCCGTGAAGCATGGAAACTCCGTTCACGTTCTGGGAAATGTTGGCGGCCAGGATGCTCATGGAGAACTTCTCATACTTGTTGTCCGGATCCAGCTTGCCGAGGCTCATAAGCGTACGCCAGTCGATGTGCATAGACTCAGGGTATCCGCCTATGTAACGGCCGAGCATGTCCTCGTCGAAGGAGTCATGTCCTGCGGGAACAGGCGTATGGGTGGTGAAGAGCGAAGAAGCGCGTACCACCTCCAGAGCCTCGCTGAATGTCAGGTTGTCGTTCTGGATGTATTCACGGAGCCTCTCAAGCCCTATGAAAGCGGCGTGGCCCTCGTTGCAATGATATATCTGAGGATTGATGCCCAGGGCGCGCAATGCACGTACTCCGCCTATTCCCAGGACTACCTCCTGCTTGAGGCGGTTCTCCCAGTCACCTCCGTAGAGCTGATGGGTGACCTGACGGTCCTCAGGGTTGTTGGCTTCGTAGTCGGTATCCAGCAGGTAAAGGTCAGTGCGTCCTACAGAAACCTTCCAGATCCTGGCGTGAACCTTTCTGCCGGGGAAATTGAAAGATACTGTAAGCCAGTTTCCGGATGCGTCGAGTACGGGCTCTCCGGGAATCTTCAGGAAATCCTGAGGCTCGTATTTGGAAATCTGGTCTCCCTGGGCGGAAAGCACCTGTGTAAAGTAACCGTAACGGTACAACAGACCTACGGCCACCATGTTCACGTTCATGTCGCTGCTCTCCTTGAGATAGTCTCCGGCAAGGATTCCAAGGCCTCCGGAATAGATTTTCAGGGATGCGTCCAGACCGTATTCCATGCAGAAATATCCTATGGAAGGATCTTTCCTTTCTTCCTTCTTGGCCATGTAACTGTCAAAGTCTGCCATCACGGCCTTGAGCTCGCTCAGGAAGGCGGAGTCCTTTGCAAGGGCCTCGAAACGCTTGATGCTCACAGTATCGAGCACGGCCCTTGGGTTGTGTCCCGACTGATGCCAGATATCGGGATCTATCTTTCTGTATAATGTCTTGGCGGAATCGTTCCAGCACCACCAAAGATTCTTGCTTAATCTCTCAAGTCCTGACAGTTCCTTAGGAAGATGACGGGTAACCATTACGCTCTTCCAGGAAGGAGGGTTATTCTGAATGCTCATATAATTATTGTTACACTACTATTGTTTTTCTGCCAATGCGTCATTTACCCTGATTATGAAATCGCTGAGGACGTTCATATAGTTGATGAACGCCTCGTAAGGGGTGTCGTATGGGTTGAATCTCCTGTGGATCTCTCCGTCGGAGAAGAATTTTGTACACATATAATACAGGTGGTCGCTTTCCTGCAGATGTCCGAAATCTGCCCAGAGAGTTCCGTCATTCAGGATGGAAAGCTTCTCGGTAAGTCCGTACAGCTTGTTGAAAGCGTCCTGCTGGAGCTCGTTTCCGAGCCAGGCCGACAGGTCTCTCTCCTCGTCCGCCCAGGAAATGGGCTGGGGTACTGAGAGGGTGGAAGCCGGCTTGAGTTTCTTTCCGGCCTCGGCAGGCGTCACGAACTTGAGGTCGCTGCGCTTGAGGATTTCGGCTGGAAGATACCTCATAAAGTCCAGGATTCCGGTATCTGCGCTCTGATGCTCGCCGAATGTCTCGTAATCCATGAAAAGGTTTACGATGTCGCCTTCTGCCTGGGAAAGCCAGTCGGCATATTTCTCAACTGTGAGAGGCCACTCGCTCCAGTCCTTGTTGGAGAAGCGGAATGCGATGTCGTCGCTGAGGGGATAATTGCGGAGCAGGAGCTTCAGCTTGGGCTGTATGTCATTGCTGTACATATAGTTGGAGCTCTTCCATCCCATAATGTGGCGGGCGCCTTCGGTAAGCATCAGGTTAAAGCCGAGGTCGTACACCATGGAGCCGATCTCGTCGGAATAGATGAGCTCGGTGTTCCTGAATGTCACGGGCTCTACGCCGAAGAGTTTCTTGATGAGGTCCTTGTGCTTGGAGACCTGAAGCTTGAACTCAGCCGGAGAACGCAGTGAAGCCAGGGAATGATAGTAGGTCTCGCTGAGGAACTCTACGCATCCGGTGGCTGCAAGGTCACGGAAACTGTCGATTACTTCCGGAGCAAATCTTTCGAACTGCTCCAGAGCCGAACCAGAAATGGAGAAGGCCACCTTGAACTTCCCCTTGCACTCCTTGATGGACTGCAGGAGGATTTCGTTCATCGGAAGGTAGCAGTTCTGGACTATGCGCCTCAGAATTGTCCTGTTGATGAACTGGTCATAATAATGTGAGTCCTTTCCGATATCGAAGAACCTGTACAGACGGAGTCTGGTAGGCTGGTGTACCTGAAAATACAAACAAACACTCTTTTTCATAATTCGGCTTATTATACTACAGATTCGTAAACTTGTTTCATCTTGGCGGCCGCGTTGTTCCACTTGAGCGCGTTCACCTCTTCATAGCCCTGCTTTGCGGCGAATTCTGACAGGGCGGGATACTGGAGAAGGGCGTAAATGTCGTCCGCCATTGCATCTACGTCCCAGAAATCAACCTTGAAGGCATATTTGAGCACCTCGGCTGCGCCGGATTGATGCGAGATGATGGACGGCACGTTGGAGCGCATAGCCTCCAGGGGTGAGATACCGAAAGGCTCTGAAACCGAAGGCATTATGTATACGTCCGACAGTGCGAACATCTTCTGGACGTCGGCGCCGCGCAGGAATCCGGTAAAGTGGAAGCGGTCCGATATGCCCATCCTCGCCACCTGGCGGATGGCTCGGTTCATCATATCGCCGCTGCCGGCCATCACAAAGCGCACGTTCTTGGTACGCTTGAGAACCTTTGCGGCTGCCTCGATGAAGTATTCAGGGCCTTTCTGGAAGGTGATGCGCCCGAGGAAGGTGACCACCTTGTCCTTGACTCCCCTTTCCACCATCAGGTTCTCCCTGCCGGAGAAATCCACTGCATTGTGTACGGTAACCACCTTTGCGGGGTCTATACCATACTTGTTTATCACTATGTTGCGGGTGAGGTCGCTTACGGTTATAACCTTGTCGGCGGCCATCATTCCCCTTTTCTCGATATCCAGGACACGGGTGTCCATATGCTTCTCGTCACCTCTGTCATATGAAGTGGCATGCACGTGCACGACAAGCGGCTTTCCGGTAAGTTCCTTGGCTGCGATTCCGGCAAGGTATGTAAGCCAGTCGTGAGCGTGGATGACGTCGAACCTGTCATTGTTCTGCAAGGCTATGGTGCCTCCTACCATCGCGTAGCGGGCCACCTCTTCCATAAGGTTGGAACCGTACTTGCCGGAGAACTTGTATTTCTGTCCATACTGGATACGGAAATCCTTTACCTGGCGCCTGCGCTCTTCTTCCAGCACGTTGGAGAACTCTTCAGGTCCCACGTACGGAATCAGATCTGAATCGATGTGGATGAACTTGACCTTGTCCAGGAACTCATCCACGGTATTGCTTTGCACGTCCACAGAAACGTCGCTTGCGTTTATGATGGTAGTGGCGCTCTGGTCTTCGTCACCGGAAGCGGACGGCATCACGAACAGGGTCTCAACGCCGTTGGCGGCGAGGCCCTTCACTATGCCCTCGCAGGCGGTTCCGAGACCGCCGGCGATATGAGGAGGAAACTCCCAACCGAACATCAGTACTCTCATACGGAACCTCCTTATTTATACTTTTCCATCATATAATCAACTGCCAGCAGCGCCGCAGTACTGAGCGCGGACGAAATTGCGCCGTGCGGCTCATGAGGCGGATCTCCGTCGTATAGTTCGGCGAAGGCGCCTACTCCGTGCTTGCCCAGGTCGTCGAAGAATCCTTCTGACAGCCACTGGGCCTTCTTCCAGAACGAAGCTCCCTTGATGTGGAAGCACAGTGAAGCATAGGCCTCCAGGAGGAAAGGACGGGTGCATCCCTGATGGAACGCAAGGTCCCTCTCTATCTGAGAGCCTTCATACACGCCCCTGTACTTGACGTCGCGGGGCGAAAGGGTGCGGATTCCGCGGGAAGTAACAAGCTCGTTGTCTATGACCCTGAGCACGGCCTGCTTGAATGAATCCTCAACGGGGCTGTACTTGAGGGATATGGCGAGCATCTGGTTTGGACGGATGTCCATGTTCTGGCCGTAGTTGTCTACGTAGTCGGCCAGGCATTTCATCCTGGGATTCCAGAACTTGGCGTGGAAGTTGGCCTTCACCAGGTCCCTTATAGGAGTCCACTTCTTTACGAAGAAGTCGTCCTTGCCGTACTTCATCTCCATCTCGAGAGCCATGCAGATAGCATTGTACCAGAGGGCGTTGGTCTCTACCTGATAGCCGGCCCTCTCTGTAACGGGACGGCCGTGAACATATGCGTTCATCCAGGAAAGGGCCACTCCGTCCTGCTGCGCCCACAGCAGTCCGTCAGGCTGCATTGTAACTTCCTGACGTATGCCCGGGAGATAGCTTTCAAGTATCCTGCGCACCACGTCTCCGTATTTGGCCCAGACTTTCTTTTCGTCTGCTCCGAAGGAGATGTATTTCTGAAGGCTGACCGCAAGGGTGAGAGGAGCCTCAACCTGGGTTGTCCTATGGAACAGGCGGTCGCTCTCGGCGGCAATCAAGTTGTCCAGGATTTCCTCGAACTCGGCAGGGTCATGCTTACCGTAAAGGGTAAGTCCCGGAAGAGCTATGAGGGTTTCCCTAAGGAGTCCCGTGTACTTCCAGGAATAGCCGGCGTTGATCCTCTTGCGACCGTTGTGATTGGTTATGAGAAGATCGGCGCAGCGCAGAAGCTGCTCCCTTCCGGTGGTGACTGCAGGGGTTTTCTTGAATATGTTAGTGAACTGTCTCTTGAAGGACGTGGGGTCCTCTTCATTAAGGGAAGCGGAGAACACTATGGAATCTCCGGGTTTCATCTCCGTCTGGAAGTATCCTGGAACCAGCAGGTCCTCAACGCAGTCGTAACCGCGACGGTACTCGTCGGAATAAGACACGTTGGAATACCACAGCGGATGATGGGTATAGTCGAAATTTGCGGCGGTGCTGTTAAGCTGCAGGTTCAGGCGAGGGAAGCCCTCGTACATACAGTAACTGGCCCCATTGGGGATAGCCTTGTATGAGGTGTCTGCCTGAGGGTTCTGGTGCGTAAGTTCGTGAATGTTCCTGAAAGCCAGGAAAGGCTTGAGCTGGAGGGTGGCCTTGGATGGAGATTCCAGAAGTTCCATCTTGATGAGCAGCTGGTCCTTGTCGGGAACAATCAACAGGCTCTTGCGGAAAACTATCTCGCCGACCTTGTATGTAAGCTGCGGAACCCTGTCCGCGTCGAAGTCGACAACATACTTGTGTCCTCTGGGATCATATATGTCTCCGTAACAGTGGATGCCCAGATTGAACTGTTTCCCGTTGACTATAAGGCTCTCGTCCAGGCCTGACAGCATCAGGAACCTGTCACCCCCGAAGCGGTCCAGCGTCACGGCAAGCAAACCGTGATAACGCCTCGTATTGCACGCTACTATGGAGGTGTTGCAGTAATCGCCCCGCTTATTGGCCGAAAGAATTTCACGCTTGAGTGAATACGAAAGATTCACCAATTCGTTCTTATTAAATTTCAAGATAGGCATAAGCGCATCAATTTATTTTGTCAAGCACGAAAACACAACGGCTGGGAAGATATAGGAACAGCCGGTCTCCAACAGTCAAATGTGTTTCGCCTTCTTTTACTCTGTCAAAGCCGTCATACTTGAGTTCGTCGGAACTCAGCGCTATGCGGTATTCTCCCGCAGGGGCTCCGAACGCATAATCGGAGTATGACTGGTCTTTGTTGAAATTCACGGCAAAGATACTATTCTTCCGCCTGAAAATCAATATTTTCTTCTCTTCATCAATCATCAGGGGCTCAGGACGGGACTCCAGGACGCGGCTCTTCTTGAGATAATGGATCATTGCCGCGTCGAAGGCTGACAGGCGTCCGTAGCGCAAAAGCGGATTGTCCTCCAGGGACCACTGCCTGCGCGCGTACTTGTAGGACCAGCCGTTCCCCTCGCGGGGGAAGTCTATCCACTCCGGATGGCCGAACTCGTTGCCCATGAAGTTCAGGTAGCCGTTGCCGGCCGTAGCAGCGGTGACAAGACGGATTATCTTATGCAGGGCTATGCCGCGGTCCACCAGCAAGTCCTGTGAACCGATGTTCATGGCATAGTACATCTGGGCGTCTATGAGCCTGAATATGATGGTCTTGTCTCCTACAAGAGCCTGGTCGTGGCACTCGGCGTAACTTACCGTCTTCTCGTCCTCGCGCTTGTTGGTAAGTTCCCACCAGATCTCCCCCATACTCCATTGCTCGTCCCTCAGTTCCTTTATCCACTTTATCCAGTGGTCGGCTATTCCCATAGCCATCCTGAAGTCGAAGCCGACTCCGCCGCACTCGAAAGGTGCGGCGAGTCCTGCCATTCCGCTGACGTCCTCGGCAATGGTAATTGCTCCGGGATGGATCTCCTTTATCAATTGGTTGGCAAGAGCCAGATATATTACCGCATTCTCATCCACTCCTTCGTCAAAGTACAGGCGGTAGTCTCCGAAATTCTTTCCAAGACCGTGATCCCAGTACAACATACTGGTGACCCCGTCAAAGCGGAAGCCGTCCAGATTGTACTCCTGGAGCCAGTACTTGCAGTTGGAGAGCAGGAACAGACGGGTCTCGTCCTTGCCGTAGTCGAAGCAGCGGCTACCCCAGGCCGGGTGATGGCCCTGAGGACCGGGATAGAAATACAGGTCTTCACGGCCGTCGAACTCGCTGAGGCCCTCCGCAACGTTCTCCACGCTGTGGGAGTGGACAATGTCCATTATCACGGCTATGCCGCGGGCGTGCGCGTCGTCTACCAGCGCCTTGAATTCTTCAGGAGTGCCGAAGCGGGAACTCAGGGCGAAGAAATTGGACACCTGGTACCCGAAGGAGCCATAATAGGGATGCTCCTGAAGGGCCATTATCTGGATTGTGTCGTAGCCCAGTTTCTGGACGCGGGGCAGAACCTCGCGGCGGAAGTCGTCAAAGGAGGCCACCTTCTCCTGCTCGGAACTCATTCCTATGTGACATTCGTAGATGAAAGGAGTCTTGCGGCTTGCAGGGCGCTTGTGCTTCCAGCGATACTCTTTGGCAGGGGCCCACACCTGGGCGCTGAACACCTTGGTGTCGGGGTCCTGGACCACTCTGGTGGCGTATGCCGGAATCCTTTCGCCGGCGCCGCCGGGCCATTCTATGAACAGCTTGTACAATGACCCGTGATGGAGGAAGAAATCAGGGAGGGTTATCTCCCAGTTTCCGCTGCCTACGGGCTTGAGCGCGCAGGCTTCTGTACGCTTCCAGTTGTTGAATTCCCCAATCAGATACAACCTGTTGGCGTTGGGAGCCCACTCGCGGAACACCCAGGAACCGTCCTGCATCCTGTGCAGGCCGTAGTACAGATGGTTGTTCACCGCAGAGTCCAGCGTGCCTCCGTGGCATAGATGCTCCTTTGTGGCAAGGATATCCTGGTGGCGCTTGTCTATGGCATCTTTCCAAGGCTCCAGCCAGGGGTCGGTCTCATATATCTTTTTCTTTGGCATATCGTTAATCTTGCAAGTCGTCAACTTTCTCCCTCACCGTACGAAGATAGTTCCTGCAGGCTTCGGTCAACTCCTTGGACCGGGCCAGACACTTGTCTATCTGGTCTATGCTGGTGGACGGGTCCTCGACCTTCAAGGCTATCTGCTCCAGTTCTTCTATGGCTTTGTTGTAGTCGAACATAATTGTCAATTTTCAGTTATGGCCGCGGGAACCTTCCCGTCGGCGAAAAAAATGCTTACCCTGTCGCCCGGGCCCAGGCCGGCGGCGCTTTTAAGCACAACGCCGTCCTTGTCGGTGACAAGGGTGTATCCCCTGGCAAGCACGTTGCGCGGGTCTGCAGCCGCAATCCTCGCGCGCAGCAACTCCACCTTAGACTCCATGGCGGAAATCTTGGCGTTGAAGGCCAGGCGCAGGCGGCTCAGGAAAGAACTGATGCGCTCGTCCTCCGCTATGTAGCAGTCCAGGAACTCATCCGCAAGGGCGGTGGGTGTCTTGACATACGAATACGCCACCATATCGGCCACGTGATAATCCCTGTCGTGCCCTATGGCCGTGAACACGGGCAGAGGGCAGTTGGCAATGTTGAAGCACAGGCCGTAGTCGTCAAAGCAGCTCAGGTCGAAGTTGGAGCCTCCTCCGCGCAGTATGAGCACGGCATCGTACTTCCTGGACGATGCCTGCACCTCCTCCAGCGCATCGGATATGGATTCCGGCGCCTGGGCGCCCTGCATCACGGCTTCGAACAGGTCCACGCAGAAGGCGAAGCCGTATTCGTTCTGGAGCAGATGGCGGCGGAAGTCGCCGTATCCCGCGGCGTCCGGAGCCGAAATCACGGCCAGGTAGTACGGCAGCGGCGCCAGCGTCAGTTCTTCCTGCTTTCGCAGCAGTCCTTCCTTCTCCAACTTGGCTATGGTCTCCCTGCGGATGCGCTCCTGCTCGCCCAGGGTGACGTCCGCATCTATATCGTCAATTGTCAGAGTAAGGCCGTACAATGCGCTGTATGTCACCTGCGCACGTACTAGCACTGACATCCCGGCGGTTATGGGGCTTCCCGTCGCCTCCTGGAAATAACGGCTGAGCAGCGTGTAACGGCTGCGCCATATCACGGCCTTGGCCTTGGCCGCCACTCCGGCGTCTCCGCTCTGGCACAAATCCATATAGCAGTGACCGTTGGCCTTCACCTGGATGGAACTTACCTCCGCCTTTATCCACAGTTTGTCCGGGAAAAGGTCTTCGAGGCCTTCCCTGATGCTTTCCTGCAAGGTCAGGAGATCTGTGTAAGTTCCTTCTTTCATCTATTCTTCTACCAGCTTGTCTATATACAGCACTCCGTCCAGATGGTCGGTCTCGTGCTGGAAGATTACGGCAGTGAATCCCTGGACAGTCTCGACCGTATCCCTGAGGGTGAACGGCGAGGTGTAACTGATGTCAATGTCCTGATAACGCATAACCTGACCCCTGCGGTCCGGAACGGAAAGGCATCCTTCCCCTCCCGGGGCCATCTCGCCGCGTGTCCTGATGACGCGGATATTGGGATATACCTCGAAGGGCTCGCCTTCTTTGTCGAAGCGCTGGACAGCCACTATCCTGCGGAGAAGCCCCACCTGGGGAGCCGCTATGCCCACGCCGTCCTGCTCGGGAGAAGTGACCGTGGCGAGCAGCTTCTGCTCCAGGGTCCTGTACTCCGGAGCAGCGATAGCCTCCGGCGCAATGTCGGTGCTGGGGGTACGCAGAATCAGGGAATCTTTCCTGTTTTCTATGGTAAGGACCCTCATTACCGGATCAGGCTCCACTATCAGGGCCTTCTCGGCAAAAGTCCAACCCTTATTC
The DNA here is from genome assembly GCA_017962585.1 of Bacteroidales bacterium. GTDB lineage: Bacteria > Bacteroidota > Bacteroidia > Bacteroidales > UBA932 > Cryptobacteroides. The sequence continues at coordinate 5,420 of JAGCVB010000013.1, read as the reverse complement.
GAACCCTCGCTGCAGGACACCGCCGCAAGGATGAGAAAGAATAAAGCAATCCGCTTCATAGTTTATTTCTGTCTGATATAAATCTGGATGGGACAGCCGCAGAAATCGAAATTCTGCCGGAGCTGGTTCTCCAGGAAACGCTTGTACGGATCTTTCACATACTGTGGAAGATTGCAGAAAAATGCAAAGGACGGGAACCTGGTGGGCAGTTGGGTCAAGTATTTTATCTTGACATACTTGCCCTTCCAGGCAGGAGGAGGAGTCTCTTCTATGATGGGAAGCATTGTGTCGTTGAGACGGGCAGTGGGGATTTTCCTGGAATAGTTGTCATAGACTGCCTGGACTGCCTCAAGGACATCCATTATCCTCTGTTTCCTTGTAACGGAAGTGAATATTATGGGCAGGTCGTCAAACGGGGAAAGCCTCTGCCTGAGGGCTTTCTCGTAATCCCTCAGAGTGTTGCTCTCCTTCTCGAACAAGTCCCATTTGTTCACCACCAGCACGCAGGCCTTCCTGTTTTTCTGGATGAGGTTGAAAATGTTCATGTCCTGCGCTTCCATACCGCTGTTGGCGTCTATCATAAGGACGCACACGTCCGCCTGTTCTATGACTCGTATGGAGCGCATCACAGAATAGAACTCCAGGTCTTCGTGCACCTTTGACTTGCGCCTCATTCCGGCGGTGTCCACCAGCATAAATTCGTGCCCGAACTTGTTGTAGTAGGTGGAGATGGAATCGCGCGTAGTGCCCGCAACAGGGGTGACGATATTCCTCTCCTCGCCCAGCAGGGCGTTGGTGAGGGACGATTTGCCCACGTTAGGCTTGCCCACGATGGCAATGTGCGGGAGGTCGGGACGGTCGCCTTCCTCAGGCGCAGCGTCTTCGGGAAGGACTCTCAGGACCTCGTCCAGGAGGTCTCCCGTCCCGCTGCCGTTTGCGGCGGATATGGTCCATATCTCCCCGAGGCCGAGGGCGTAGAACTGGTAGGCGTCATACATCTTCTCTCCCGTGTCCACTTTGTTCACACAAAGGACCACGGGTTTCTTGGAACGGCGTACCACGTCTGCTATCGCAGCGTCGTAGTCGGTTATTCCGGTGGCGGCCTCTACCATGAAGATCACCGCATCGGACTCATCGATGGCAATTTCTACCTGACGGCGGATGGCGCTCTCGAAAACGTCGTCCGAATTATTGGTATAGCCTCCCGTATCCACTACGGAAAACTCTCTTCCGCACCATTCGCAGCGGCCGTAGTGACGGTCCCGCGTAACGCCCGCGGTATCGTCTACTATCGCCTTGCGTCCTCCCACGAGGCGGTTGAAGAGAGTGGACTTGCCCACATTGGGGCGTCCTACTATAGCTACTAGACTCATTTCTGATTAAAATATAAACTCTGTGCTGACCGGCTCGTAGAAGTAAACCTTGCGAAGGATGCTCGCGAACACCTCTGCCATTGAGATCACGGTCACTTTGCTGGTATCGGTTCCTTCCGGGGCGTGAAGAGGAATGGTGTCTGTGATCATAACCTCTGCCAGGAGGGAATTGTTTATGTTCTCATAAGCTTTGCCGGACAGGATTCCGTGGGTGGCGCAGGCCCTTACGCTGGCCGCACCCTTGGAGATGAGCACCTCAGCTGCCTTGCAGAGGGTTCCTGCCGTATCTATCATGTCGTCCACTATCACTATGTCCCTGCCCTCTACTTCGCCGATTGCGGTGATGGATGAAACCACGTTGGCCTTCTCGCGGGTCTTGTGGCAGATAACCACCGGACAGGTGAGTTCCTTGGCGTAGGCGTTGGCCCTCTTGGCGCTGCCCATGTCGGGAGCAGCTATCGAGAGGTTGGGAAGGTTAAGGGACTTGATGTAAGGGATGAATACCTTGCTGGCATATACGTGGTCCACTGGAATGTCGAAGAAACCCTGGATCTGGGCGGCGTGCAGGTCGCAGGTCATCACCCTGTCGACGCCTGCGGCGGTAAGGATGTTGGCCACGAGCTTTGCTCCGATGGACACCCTGGGACGGTCCTTGCGGTCCTGCCTTGCCCATCCGAAATACGGGATGACGGCAATGACCTTGTCGGCCGAGGCCCTCTTGGCCGCATCAATGGTGAACAGAAGTTCCATCAGGTTCTCTGCCGGAGGGAAAGTCGACTGGAGAATGAAGACCGTGGCGCCCCTGACGCTCTCGGTGAACTGAGGCTGGAATTCTCCGTCGCTGAAAGGTGTGACTTCGAGCTGGCCGAGGCGGAGTCTTTCTTCCCCGGGGAGAAGGTGTGTGTTCCACGCTTCAACAACTTTTTCTGCGAAGCCTTTGGAAGCCCTGCAGGCGAACAATTCTATTCTGTGTTCCTTTATCATAACGATGCCAGTATTGTATCTATATAGTTTAAAATCTCTTCTTTTCCGGCCGCGGTGCGCGACGAGGTGGTAAACATTGGCGGCAGCTGCTCCCAACTTGCGGAGAGGATTTCGCAGTCTTTGTCAATTACGGCCTTGAGGGCGTTGGGGCCCATCTTGTCGCACTTTGTAAAGACAATGCCGAACGGGATGCGGTTCTGCCCCAGATTGGATATGAAATCGAGGTCCCTGGCCGTTATCTCATACCTGGAATCTACCAGCACGAACAGCATTACCATTTCCTGTGAGTTGAGAATGTAGTCAGAGATGACTGCCGTCAGCTCTTCCCTCCCCTTGTTGGACATTTTTGCATATCCGTAACCCGGAAGGTCCACCAGATACCACTTGTCGTTCACCAGGAAATGGTTCACGACCTTGGTCTTTCCGGGGGTGGCGGATGTAAGGGCGAGCCTGCTTTTTCCGCAGAGCATGTTGATCAGGGAAGACTTACCTACGTTGGACCTGCCGATGAAAGCGAACTCAGGCAGTTTCCGCCCGGGTTTACGGCTAACCCTCGTGCTGCTTCCGGCATAGATGGCCTGCGATATCTTCATAGAGCCCAATACAAATCCGACCCACAAAGATACTAAAAAAAGAATGATTATTTAGGATAAATAATCGTAAAACAAGCCCCTCCCAGAACGAATGAACGGGAATACGAAATGCGGGCTCCGCATTTCTCCAGAATGCTCCTGGAAATGGCCAGTCCGAGGCCTGTTCCGGACGATTTTGTGGTGAAATTGGGGGTGAAGAGCTTCTCCACGTTCTCGCTTGCCACGCCGGGGCCGCTGTCCTCGAAAACTATGTCGTAGAAACCGTCTCCGGAAGAAGAATTCCTGAGGGATATCTGCACCGTTCCGCCTCCTTGCTCCTCCACTGCCTGCACGGCGTTGCTGATCAGGTTGACGAACACGCGGGTCAGCTGGGGCTTCGGTCCCATAACCACCGCGTCCTTGTATCCCATATAGTTCATCGTGATGTTCTCCTTGTTGTCGAACATCGCAATCTCTTCCTGGAGCACCAGGTCAAGGTCTATGGACGTGGGTTCCTCGGTATATAGCTTGGCGAAAGTGGAGAATTCGTTTGCGGTCTCCGACAGGATGTCAATGTGGTCCAGAACCACCTTTGCCACTTCGTCGAACTTCTCCTGCCAGGAAGGATCGCCCTTCTGCTTCAGGCGGATGAGCCTCTGCAGCTGGAGTTTCATAGGCGTGAGCGGATTCTTGATCTCGTGCGCCACCTGGCGCGCCATTCCGCTCCAGGCCTTGTCACGCTCGGCCTGAGCCAGTTTGCGCGTACTGTCTGAAAGGTCGCTCACCATCTTGTTGTACGACTGCACCAGAGAGGTTATCTCGTCGTCCCTGTCGTACTCCAGGTACTCGAGGCTGTCCACGTCGGAGGCGCCCATCTTGCTGCTGAGTTCGGACAGAGGCTTGAACAGCCTGTCCACTATGTTGTCGATCAAGATCCTCGCTATCAGGAGCAGGATCAGGAATGCGGTGATTACGGCTATGGAATGGATGACGGCCTCGGTGTCAAAGTCATAATTCTCGGGGATATAAGGGCTGGACGCTATGGCCAGCATCTGTCCGGCGTCATTGTATACAGGGGCGTACAATGCGTAGTACCTGTGGCCGTTGAGCATATCCTTGTCTATGAAATAACGGCTTCCCTCGTAATATATCTGCCTGTAGGCTTCCTCGTCTATCCTGCTTCCGAACAACTGGTTGTCCAGGATTTCCTGGGTGGTGGACTTGAAGGCCACTCCTCCGGAGGTATAGAGCATAATGTCAGACCCGGTCATGTCGCTGATCACCTCAAGTGCGGACGAGAAGTCCTGCGAAGCCAGGTCAGAGTAGTCCCGGGCGCTGCGGCACCTGCTCTCCAGAAGGTTCTGGATGTTGCTTATCTTCTCCACCATCATGTTGTGCCGGTTGGCGTCGTTCCTCCTGATGACGAATATGACGCTGACCAGCGTGATGGTAATCATTGTGATGAAGAGGGATGCAACCAGCACCGAAGCCACCCTGGTCTTGTAATAAGTCTGCTGGAACACGGGCTTGCGCTTGCGTGAGAGGGCCAGCACTGACATAGCGGCATAAGCAGCCAGAGCCACGAATATGAAGTCCAGCAGATAACTCATGGTGGGTATCTTGGGACGGGATATGATAATCACTTCGTCATCGGATATCTTGTTGAGGAAGTGGGAATAGTTGTTCCTAACAAGATAAGACCTCTGGGCGGAGTAGGCCTGGTCCGCAAATTCATCCGAAAGGGTTCTCATATATGGATACGCCCCCCTGTAGGAAGTCATCGAAAGACCCTGGTATTTGGCGTAAGAATAGCGCGCGGGTATGGTGACGCTACCGGGAAGAGTATAGCCCATCAGGGAAGAGAATCCTCTGTCCGCCTTGTTGGCCTTGGGCTCCACTTCCAACAGCATGGTGGACGAACCGTAAACATCGTTATTGTACGGGAACAGGGCCGCATACCTGGACTGACCGCTGGAAGTGGTGTTGTACAGGAAGCGGGAGTTGTCGAATATTGGCTTGCCGTCACGGATTCGGGAGTAGATGTAATCCAGGGCCTGCTGGCTGCTGTTTCCCGGGTTGAGTATGAACACCGACACGTCGTAATCCTGGGAAAGGCGGGTCATGTAGAACTCCATTATCCTGTTCAGGATCACTGAATTGGTATTGTCCAGAACAGCCAGGGAGCCTATGAGCACGTCGGAGGCTATCTCGTTCTCTATCGTCCTCAGTTCCAGTTCCAGCGAAATGTCCCTGTCAATGGAAAGCCTGTTGGCCCACAGCCCCACCCTGTCCTGTTCCTTGCGGAAGCCGAACACTGCGGCAACAATGACCAGGAAGGCGGAAATGAGCAGCGAATACAGTATCAAGTTGGTCCTGGACATGGCTTCAAGGTGGATTCCGGCCCAGCGTTTGAGGGCGGGACGGAGCAGCTGCACAAGCAGCGGAACCATCATCAGCAGCAATATGAACGAAGCGTATACCAGCAGCGTAT
>JAGCVB010000105.1 GCA_017962585.1 Bacteroidales bacterium | reverse complement strand
TCCCTTTTTGCTGGAAAGATACTGCATAAGGTCAGAGGGAACCTGACCTTCCCAAGCCCTCTGGGCGGCGGGGGAGAAGTCCCTGACGGAACCAAGGATACCCATTTCGTTCTCTACCTGCATCATTATGACCGTATAGTCTGGGTCTATCTCCCTTATATGGTTCATAAGGGCCACGTAAGCCTTCTTGTCGGCGTTGAGGGCCTCCTCACTGAAGGTTGACAGTACATCCAGGTAACCACCGTCCTTAGTCTGGACCAGAGGGTACTTTTGAGGATTCCGTTTTACGTAACCGGGAGCGTAGGTGGAGTTTCCGTTCTTCCAACTTGCAAACCAGATCATCACCACCTTGAGTCCGTTCTTGCGGGCGTTGCGGATAATATGGTCAACTGAGGTGAAATCGTACTTTCCTTCCTCCTTTTCTACGAGTTCCCAGGAAGCTGATGCAATTACGGTGTTGAAATTGCCCTCTTTCATCTGGTCCCAGACCTTGATTCGTTCCATATAGCTCTCAGAAGAACTTGTGGAATTGTGGAGTTCTCCGGAAAACATCACAAAAGGCTTTCCGTCCACCTCAAAATGTGTAACCCCGTCCTTCTGGACCAGAGCCGGCTTTACGGCAACAGTGTTCCCGCCCTCCTGCGAGCATCCGGCAATCATCAGAACGGCTGCCGCCACACCGGCGGCCAAACGTACAAACGCATCAGTCTTCATATTGTTAGTCTTTATAATACAGGTTTTCGTAAAGATAGCACATTTCTGACTATTGTCACAATCTGAGCCACAACATATATTTTATGAAAAATGGTTGACAAATCAGAAATAATATCTATTTTTGTAAACAAAGAAACGCGAATACTATGGACACCAAAGAATTATTCGGCAAACGCCTTAAAAGTGCAAGAGAAATGAAAGGGTTCTCAATGGCAGACCTGGCAGGGGAGATGTCTGACATCATCTCCAGGCAGGCTATATGCAAATATGAGGCAGGAAAAATGCTTCCCGACAGCTCGGTGCTCATAAGATTGGCCGACGCTTTGGGTGTAAATATCGACTATTTCTTCCGTCCATTCATTACCAGTCCACTTGCTGAGATAGAATTCCGCAAGAAGGCAAAGATGAGTGAAAAGTCCAGGAAAGCCCTCCAGCAGCAGGTAATGGACCACATAGAGAGGTATTATGAAATAGAGGATATTGTAGGTATTGATGATACTAATCTACCCCTTGGCAAGAGAATCGCCGTTGCTACCCGGGAAGATGTCATCGGATTCGCTAAGGAACTCAGAAAAGAATGGAATCTGGGCAATGACGGAATTACTGATGTAATAGGCCTGCTTGAAAGTAAAGGAATTAAAGTAATTGAGTTTGACGCAACCAATGATTTTGACGGCCTAAGTGGAAAGATTGGAAATGACATAGTCATTGTACTCAACTCAAATATTAATCCTACCGAAAGGAAACGTTTCACCGCACTCCACGAGTTGGGACACCTTATTATGAAGTTTGACGATAAATTGGATGAGAAAGCCAAAGAAAAGCTTTGCCATACTTTTGCCAGCGAATTCCTCCTCCCGGTTGATGTTTTCAAATCCTTGCTTGGAGATATCTCCAAAAGCACTTTAAATATGGTTAAATTCGCAGAGATCCAGCATAATTACGGCATTTCCATAGACGCTCTTCTAAAAAAAGCAGAGGATGAAGGTATGATAACCGGCAACCGATACAAGACCTATCATATCCGCAAGAATACCATCCCTGAATTTAAAGAGTATGTCGAAAGGAGCAGAATTGAGGAGGAAATCCCTCATAGATTCATATCTTTGGTTTACGATGCTTATTCAAATAGTTTGATAAGTGTATCAAAGGCTGCGACCTTGTTGAATAAACCCATCAACGAAGTGTTAGAAAAGGCGCTGTTTGTATAGAAGGAGAATGAGATGGAGATTTTATAGACCTGTTTAAAATAGGTTTATTGAATGCATTTTTTACCCTACCTTGGGAAATCCATACAACAGATTTTGTCATCAGCGAATTGAAAGACCCGAATCAGAATGCATCCCAGTTCACGGAATCCTCTACCTGCTCGATGAATTGATTACTAATGGAATACTGTTACCCTTGTCCGCAACTGAAGCACTAAAACACTTAAAAAATATAAATCCCCGCCTCCCCATAGGAGATGTGGAAGAAAGACTAAAGAAATGGAAATAATGCGACATTTTACCCTCATATTCCTGGCCGCCCTCCTCGGCTGCGCCCTCCCGGCCCGCGCCCAGACCATCAAGAACGCCAGCTACTCCATCGTGGCCCACATAAAGAACGATGGCACCATCCAGGACGCCTCCTATCGCATCACAGGCCACATCAAAAGCGACGGTACGGTGCAGGACGCATCGTACCGAATCATAGGCCACATGAAGGACGACGGCACCGTCCAGGACGGCAGCTACCGCACGCTGGGCCACATAAAGAACGACGGCACCATCCAGGACGCCTCCTACCGCATAATAGGCCACATCAAGGACGATGGCACCGTCCAAGACGCCTCCTACCGCATCATAGGCCACGCCGACGGCATCCCCCTATCCTGGGCCGCGTACTATTTCTTTTTCGGGGAGTAATCAAATCTCTTCAAGCCCAAGCTCTTGAAAGAATTCATAAGTCGGGTCATAAAAAGCAGGAAGGCGAGTAGCATCATTAAGGTTCCCTTCAGGGATGCATATTACCATGCCTTGACGAGCGCGAGTTAAAAGTACTCGATAGGCATTCAACTGATAGGCTCTGCCTTCAGCTGCATTAATGTTTTGCCAGCGGTCACTGCGGAAGTTGAAATGCTGCCAGGTATTGTGTTTTGGGTCGTAACGAAAATCTCCATCCCATACCAAACAAGTCCAATCTAATTCTAGACCTTGAATATCAAACTCAGTTGCAACGTCTTCCAAGAATAAGGAAGAACGGATATCAGTAATTGGATTTAAGAACCAAGGGACTATCTCTGCTTTCGCGCGAATGTCTATAGCTAAAGGTTTAAGTCTAAATGCTTTAGATGAGACAAGCATACCAAATCGTTCAGAGCCTCGTGCATGGTCGCGCAGCCACTCTTTGGCTTTATCCAAATCTCGAGTCAATACGATTGGATATTTTTCGCGTATATCATTGTAGGTCGCTCTTGCTGCTTCAATGTTTAAGTCTAATAATTGATGGACAAATAGGGAAAGTGTTTCTGCTCTATATGATCGCTGAGAAACAGCAAGATGTAAATCTGGATGAATATGTACGTTCCTATTATCGGCAAGAAGAGAAGCTACATTACCTTCTGCATATTCTTTGTCAGTAAGCCTATCAGAGATGTAAACCTGCCAATCGGGGAAGCTATCGTTTAGAGCTTTTATCCATAAGCCAATGCCACCTTCTCCAGAATTAATCTCCTGGCCTCCTCCAACAAGGCATACAATAGTAGCCCACTCTTTATGTTGGTCAAGAGACCAGATGAGGAACTCACCTTCAGACATGGGGAAATCGGCGATACCTTTTCGTCTAGATAACCATCCGCTTAAATGCCTCATATCCCACATTCTCTGAGCCTCATCAAATATTGCTACATTCTCGACTTCGGCAGCGCTCTTATCGCTTGCTCTTGAGACTTTGTTAGGGTCTATTTCGATTCTATTTCCTTCAATAGGTGTTTTCAGTTTATTCAGCATGTTATCCCTATAGCGGTGAATAATCTGAATAAAGCGACTGACTTGACGTTCTGCTTCAGTTTTTGTGCACCTTTGTCCAGCAGCCCTCTCTTTGTTGACTTTGTCTCTGGCCAATGCTTCTGTGAGGACTTCAACTAAAGGACCGTTCCCTGAGAGATAGACAGCTAAATCTCCTTTCTCTTGTTTAATGGCAACGTCCAAACCAACCAGTGTTTTTCCTGCTCCTGGAACACCTGTAACAAAGCATATGCTCTTTTGGCGATTCTCTTTGGAGGTCTTAATTATTTCTAAGATAGTGTTAGTGCAGCTGGTTAGATCTGCCTCATGTTTAGTAATCTCTTCAACACTATGATTCATGTATAGTGAAGAGGCAGCCTGGATAATAGTAGGGGTAGGACTATACCTGCTTATTATCCATTCATGGGCATCGATCTCTTTATTACAATGCTCCTTTTCAAGAATCTGGCGAATGATGGGTAATAGCGTTGGCCTATTAGAGAACAGAGGATTAAAAACGTTGTCGTTATATATGCAATAAATAGGAAGTCCTAAAGAGCAATCATCAGCACGAGCTTCCGTCGCTACTAAAATAGGAACGATTACAAGGTCCCGACTTTCTTCGTGGAAGTTCTTTAAATCAAGGGCATAATCCCATACTTGCTCTTTATCATTTACAAGAAAATCGCTAGAGCCAACCTTGAATTCTATAGTGAATACAATTCCTTGAATGAGTAGTATAACATCAACTCTTTTCCCAAGGCGAGGAATTGTGTATTCGAAAATAATATGACCATTAAGCCCTAGTTCACCAAGGACTTGTTTCATTATGATTATCTCAGCTAGCCATGCTCCCCTTTGCTCAAGTGTAAGATCGAATTCATTCAAACCACTCAGCACCCCCAAAATGAATTCATTACTCTGGGAGAGAAAAGTATTTATGGTATTGCTATAGTAACACCTACGCATTGAAAAGTGCTGATAATCATTACAAATATAACGATTATCCAATCAAAACTATAAGATAGCACTAATCAATTCATCTAAGTTACCGGCGACATCATCAAAGAGCTTGTACATCAGCTCTGGCTCGACCATTTCGGGAATGTAGACTATGACTTTTTTGCCTGCGCCGGCCATCCAGCCGGCTTCGGTGTGGGCGCTGCGGCCGCAGGGGAGTACCAGGACGCACGTGTCCGCCCACGCCAGGGCCTCTAAATCGGCCGTAAATTGGCGTTCTGCCAGCGGGTGGCGCAATCCCTCCTTATACTCGTTGAAGGTCCAATTTGGGGCGTTTTTGTCCACGTCGGTCCAATGGAAGCCGGCGCCGCCGTGGGGCGGGTTTCTGAAGTCGTAGACTTGGTGCCCGGCGGTGCGAAGGCGCGCTACCACTTCGGGGTAGTATTTGTTCCTCCAGCTGGAGGCGACGTAAATCTTTGCCATTGGGAATAGTTTGATAAGGCTAATCTAAGCATTTTCCTGAAATATACCTATCTTTGATTGATTCAAAAGTATTGTAGAATAGTGCTTTTTAAATGCCATCTGTTAAACAAATACTATTCTTAAAAGATAAAGAGGGGAAATACTCTCTCCGAAGTGATGTCAAGTCTTTTGGTCTTGACGAGAAAGTGGGGCAATACTATGTTGTTTTTAATAGGGGAGACAAAGTGTTTCATTATAATCCCCAGAATGTAGATATCGCAGAATTCACTAGACAGTTGGATCCTCCCTTCCGTATCACGAGAAACAGTGATGGGGTTGTGTTCTTTAAACCGTTAGGAGTCAGAGTCTTTGAGGGAAAGTACAATAAGGCATACAGGATTATCTTTGAGAATGGTGAAGGCAATAGTTACCCGGCAGATTATCTGTCTGTAGAAGAGCATATTGATGATTACCGATCTCTCAGTGTCTGGGAGTATTTGAATGAAGTAGCAAAGTACAATGTCATTCCTCTAGATGATGACAAGACCGTCAGCCTTGCAGACAAATACGCCAAGATGGAGTTTGTCTCCAAGAACTCTTTGCTTGAATCTTATCTGAATTCATCGACATACCAGAATAAAGCATCCTCATCTAGTGCTCCGTTTTTCCCATTTGGATGTAATAGAAGTCAGTATAAGACGGTAAACAATGCGTTAGGGAACACGTTGAGCGTTATCCAGGGCCCTCCAGGGACTGGAAAAACCCAGACTATTCTAAATATCATGGCAAACCTTCTGATACAAGGTAAAACCATGCAGATAGTATCCAATAATAATTCTGCCGTTGAGAACGTTAAAGAGAAATTAGAATCTGAAGGGATTGGGTTTATTTGCGCCCAGTTAGGCAGGGCAGATAATAAGAAAGCTTTTGTAGGAGATCAGACAGGGGATTATCCTGATATGTCCTCATGGGAACTGAGCGATGCCTCAAAGGTACGTAAAGAGGCTATATTTCTTTCCAAGGAACTACAAGAATTGTATGAGTGGCAGGAAGATCTGGCTGTTTGCTCAGAGGAGTTGAAAGAGTATAAAAAACAGGCTGAACAATTTCCTGAAAAGTTCGATATTAAGAACAAATTAAGTACACTTAAAATTCAGAAATATCTGCTTCTCTGTAATAGGGAGATAGAACGAAAGCATCACTATTCCTGGTTGACGAGATTGAGACTTCGGTTCCGTCGTCTTCCGTATCAAGAAGAATCTATCGATGAAATTCAGGACCTATTAATCAATTCAAAGATAGAAGACCTGGAGAAGAAGTGCGACAAATATAGAGACCTGATCAAAGGGATCGATAAGAAAAATGAACGGTTGCAGAAACTGTCCCTACGCATTTTAAAAGACCATTTATTCCAAAAGTATGGCTCTAAGGATGAGAGACCTGTATTCGCGCTTGAAGATATATACTATAAAACCAGAGACTTTATCAATGAGTATCCAGTTGTCTTAAGTACCACCTTTTCAGCCACATCCAATATAAACCCGAATTACAAGTTCGATTATCTTATAATGGATGAGGCCTCTCAAGTGGATATAGCTGCTGGAGCCCTGGCTTTGAGCTGCGCTGATAACGCTGTAATAGTTGGAGATTTAAAGCAACTTCCAAATGTCGTGGATAATCGTACTGAAGAAATCGTAAGTGCGATATTCGCGAAGTATGGCTTAGCGGAAGCGTATAGGTATTCTACGAATAGTTTCTTGTCTTCAGTTTGCAAAATATATCCGGACATTCCTCAGACACTGCTTCGGGAGCATTATAGATGTGAGCCTTTAATCATAGGCTACTGTAGTAAGCAATTCTACAATGGAGAGTTAATTCCGATGAGGCAGGATAATCTTGAGTACATACCGATTCAAGTTATCAGAACTGTACAAGGGAACCACGCAAGAGGCACTGTAAACCAGAGACAAATTGATTCTATTATTCAAGAAGTGCTTCCCCTGCTAGAAGAGCAATTCTCTGACATTGGCATAATTGCTCCATACAACAATCAGGTAAACGCAATTCAGTCAGCGCTAAATGCTGCCGGTAGAAATTATCAGACAGCGACAGTTCATAAATTTCAGGGACGAGAAAAGGATGCTATTGTACTCTCAACAGTAGATAATGAAATCAGAGAGTTTATAGATGATCCTCATTTGCTGAACGTCGCCGTTTCAAGGGCGAAGAAACAATTTACCCTTATTGTGTCGGCTGATGAAAAGCCAGATTCAAATGTTCAAAATCTAATAGATTACATTGAGTATTATCAAGGTGTTAGCTGGCGGAGCCAAGTCTCTTCTATCTTTGACCTTCTTTACGATGATAACACTCAACAACTATTAAAATACTTTGAAAGCCATAAGCGTGTTTCACAATATGACTCAGAGAATCTGATGTATTGGACGATTCAGGATATTATCAAAAACAAACATTTGGGCGTCCTGATGCATTATCCTCTTAGACACTTAATTACGCCTGCTTCTGAGTTGACGGAGAGTCAGAAGAAATATGCGACTCATCCATGGACTCATTTGGATTTCCTCATATATGATACAGTCTCCCATAAAGCAAAACTGGCCATTGAAGTTGATGGGACTCGTTATCATAAAGAGGATTCCAAGCAGCATCAGCGAGATGAAATGAAGGATGCGATTCTAGCATCAATTGGTTTACCCCTTCTTAGATTCAGCACTGTAGGGTCTAATGAAAAAGAAACCATTCTTCGAGCACTGACAGGACAGAATTGATAATAAAAGATAAACCCCGGTTGAATCCGGGGTTTATCTTTTATTTATTGCGGGCGCGGCGGCGGGCGGCGCGGCGGCGCTTGGCTTTCTTGCTGAAGAACTTGTTGTAGAGGCCCAGGGCAAGCATTCCGATGAGGAATACGGAAATGACTATCACTGTCATCGCGTTGGTGTCGCTGCCTTTGACGCGGCTCCACATTGCTATGAGTTTCTCTGTCTTCTCGCCCCAGTCGTGCTCAAGGACGCAGAGGTCCATAACGGACTTGTCGGGGTAGAGGACTGGGTTGACGCGGACTTCGGTGGCGTCCTCGCCAAAGAAGTAGCTGAGGTCGACGGGGTCGTAGGAGTCGTCAATCTGGGATTCCATCACGGAGATGTCGCCGTTGGCTGAGACATAGCCGGTCTCTTCCATATTGCGGATGGCAATGTCCGGGCGGCACATAAAGTCTATGAAGTATGTGGCGGCCTTGACGTTGACGGCGTATTTGGGGATTACCCAGCCGTCGAACCATACGGTGCTGCCCTCGGTGGGCACTACGTAGCGAAGGTCTACGCCTACCTCGGCGCCTTCCTCAATGGCCCATACGGCGTCACCGCTCCAGGTGAAGTTGATGTAGCCGCGCTCCTGGGTCATCTGCTCCTTGCCGAAGTCGGCCTCCCAGCCTGCAACCAGTTCGCGGGCCTGCTTCATATAGTCTTCCACCATTGCTATGGACTCGTCGGAGGAGTCTTCCATAAGGTCTGCCAGGGCTATGCGGCCGGACTTGAGGTCGTCCTGCCTCAGGTGGATGAGCACGGGGCCGTAGACGTCGCGCGGGGCGTCCTTGATGAAGATCTTGTCGGCGTACTTGGGGTTGGTGAGCACGGCAAGGGTGGAGGCGTCTTCGTCGGAGACGTATTTTGCGTTGTAGAGGATTCCGGTGGTGCCCCACATATAGGCCACGGAATACTTGTTGGCGTCTATGTCAGGGTTGATGCTCCAGAACACGCCCTCGATGAAAGGGGAGCGGCTCTTGTCAATGTAGTTCATCCCCTCCGGAAGTTCGTCGAAACTCAGGGGGAGGAGGAGGTCGTTGTTGAGCATCCTCTCTATGATGTAGTCAGAAGGGCACACTACGTCGTAGTCCTCGTGGCCTTTCTCTATCTTGGAGAGCATCGTCTCGTTGACGTCGAAGGTCTGGTAGATGACTTCTATCTTCTCTCCGGTCAGTTCCTCGTACCACTCCTCAAACTCGGGAATGACGGACTCGTCAATGTAACTGGACCAGTTGTAGACCTTGAGGATCTGGGAACGGTCCTTGGCGCAGGAAACGAGCATCAGGGCTGCAAGCGCCCAATAAAGGATTCTCTTCATCATTTATTTGCGGCTTTCTTGGCCAGGCGTGCCTGACGGATGTTAATGATAACCAGGAGGATGAGTATGGTTGCGAAAATGAGCGTCATCAGAGGACGGAGTTCGGGGGTGAGGCCTCCCTTGCGCGCGTCTGTGTAGATGTATGTGGACAGGGTGTCCAGACCTACGGTTCCGCGGGTGAAGAAGGTCACGGCGAAGTCGTCCAGCGACATTGTGAAGGCCAGGATGAATCCGCTTATCATTCCGGGGCGCAGCTGGGGAATCATAACCTTGCGCAGCGCCTGGCCGGGCGTGGCACCCAGATCCAGGGCGGCCTCGTAGGTGTTCGGGTTCATTTGTGCCAACTTAGGCATTACATTCAGCACTACATACGGGGTGCAGAAAGTGATGTGAGCCAGCACGACAGTTGTGTATCCCTGACTGAATCCCAGGAAGATGAACAGCAGGAACAGCGATACACCGGTGATTATGTCCGGGTTGATCATAGGGATGTTGTTCAGGAACTGGATTCCGGCTTTCTTGCGTCCCTTGAGGTTGAATATTCCGATGGCTGCGATTGTACCCAGCAGGGTGGAGATGGCGGCTGCGATGAGCGCTATGAGAAGGGTGTTCTTGACTGCGGCCATAAGTGCCGAGTCGCCCTGCATCATTCCGGAGAACAGGTTGCCGTACAACTTGGTTGAGAAGCCCGTCCAGTTGCCCATTACGCGGGACTCTGTGAAGGAGAAGATTCCTATGAAAACCAGAGGTGCGTAAAGCAATATGAGCAGGAACCAGATATATGCCTGTGCGAAGAACTTTTTCATATCCTATATGAGCCCTCCTTCGGCTTTTCCGGCCTCATCCTCGTCGTTGAAGAGCGTGGTGATACCGATTATTACAAGCATTATCAAAGCCAGTGCGGCGCCGTAGTTCCACATAGAGGAGTTGATGTTCTCCTGGATGATGGTACCGAACAACTTTATCTTGTTGTTGGTGAGGAATTCAGAGATTGCGAAGGTGCTGACCGTAGGCATAAACACCATCATAATTCCGCTGGTCACGCCCGGCATCGAGAGCGGGAGAGTGACCTTGCGGAACACCTGGGCAGGTGTGGCTCCAAGGTCTTCTGCAGCCTCGGAGAATGACTTGTCCATCTTGTTGAGGGTGTTGTAGATGGGGTAGATCATAAACGGCAGGTAGTCGTAAGCCATACCGAAGAGCAGCGTGCCCTTTCCGAGGGTTACCCCGAACACGTTGAAAAGTTCTGCCGTCGCCAGCGTACGCATAAGCGCGTTTATCCACATAGGGAGGATGAACAGGATCACGGTCACCGCGCTGCGGTTGAGGTCCTTGCTTGCAAGGATGTACGCTGCGGGGTAGCCCAGCAGCAGGCAGATGGCCGTGTTCTCGATGGCAACCTCAAGCGAAAGCGCGAAGGTGCTCAGCGAGTCTGAGTCCGTGAAGAAACGGGCTATGTTGGCGAAGGTGAATCCGCCTTCTCCGTCCTGGAATGCGTATATGGCAATCAGGACCAGAGGCAGTACCACGAATATGAGCAGGAATATCAGGTAGGGGATACTCCAACTGGACCTTTTAATTGTCATTTCTGCGGCAGATTTTAATCTCGGAAGGCTTGACGGTGATACCTACCAGGTCTCCCTTGTCCCAAATATCCTGAGTGTCCACATAGAGGAAGCCCCTGCTCTCTGTCAATATAGTCAGATGGTAGTGGTCTCCCTTGTAGAGTATGGAGTAAACTTCTCCGGCAATCTGGCCCTCTTCCTGGTGGTCCCAGAGTTCCACGGCGTCGAAGCCGAACTGCACGGTGACCTCGTCACCAGCCTCGAGGCCGGCCTTGGCGCCGCACTCGAATTCGCCGTCCAGGAATTCTACGTGAGACTCGTCGGTCATAACGCCTTCTACAGTGTTACACAGGCGTTCCTTGCGCATTACCTGGATGTCCATAGGCTTGATGATCATTCCCACCTCGGAGCCGGGCTCGAAAGCGTTGTAGTCCTGGATCATCAGTTCGTATCCGCTGTCGGTGTCGACGAGCATCTCGTAATGAACGCCCTTGAAGATGCAGGACGTAACCTTGCCTGTGAACTGGGCGCTGGTGGTGTTGTTCATTATGTAGATGTCCTCCGGACGGATTACCACGTCCACGGGGTTGTTGGTGCCGAATCCCTCGTCCACGCATTCGAAGTCGTGGCCTATGAAGTTGACCTTGCGGTCCTCTATCATAGTTCCGTTGAGGATGTTGCTCTCGCCTATGAAGTCTGCCACGAAGGAGTTGACGGGCTCGTTGTAGATGTCGGCGGGGGTGCCTATCTGCTGGATCTTGCCCTCGTTCATAACTACGATGGTGTCGGAGAGGGTGAGCGCCTCTTCCTGGTCGTGCGTTACATATATGAAGGTGATGCCGAGTTTCTGGTGCATCTCCTTGAGTTCTATCTGCATATCCTGACGCATCTTGTGGTCCAGGGCGGAGAGGGGCTCGTCCAGGAGCAGCACCTTAGGCTGGTTTACCAGCGCGCGGGCGATGGCGACTCTCTGCTGCTGACCGCCGGAGAGGGACTCCACGTCGCGGTCTTCGTAGTCGGTCATAGACACCATCTTGAGCACTTTGCGCACCCTCTGCTCTATCTCCTTCTCGGGAACCTTGGCCAGTTTGAGGCCGAAGGCTATGTTATCGTACACGTCCAGATGCGGGAAAAGCGCGTACCTCTGGAACACAGTGTTCAGGGGGCGCTTGTACGGCGGAATGCCGGAAATGTCCTTTCCGTCCATATAGACGGTGCCGGAATCGGGGGTGGTGAATCCTGATATCAGGCGCAGGGTTGTAGTCTTTCCGCATCCGGAAGGACCGAGAAGGGTAACGAATTCGCCTTTCTTGATATCAAGGCTGATATTGTCCAGGACTTGCTTGTCTCCGAAAGCCTTGGAGACATTCTCAAGCCTGATGATAACGTCGTTCTGAGTCATCGTGGCAGTTAACGGGTGAAAAGGTTGGTCAGGTTGAAGTTGTATGTGATTCCGGCGCTGAGAAGAGTGCCTTCTATTGTGTCGTAGCAGGCGAGGGCGTGAAGCCTGAGGTCCTGGCTGTCTGCAAGGGGATAGTACTGGAGGGCTCCTCCTATGTATGATCTCTCATAGGGCATCTCGAAAATGGGTGTCCCGCTCACCTCGTAGCCTCCCTTTGCCAGGAGCTCGAAATGGTCTGAGATAAAGAAATCTGCGCTGAAAGCGAAGCTGTGGAAGGTGGCTTCCTGGTCATAGCCGAACAAGTAGTCTGCGCCCAGGGTCAGCCAGTCAGTCACGTCCAGCTGGTTGCCGCTGGCGAACATCTTGATGTTCTCTCCCTTTCCGCTGGCGTACTGAATAAGGTTCAGGGACCACAGTGACCTGTAGATGTCAAAGTCTCCGGTCCACATTGCAGCGTAACTCATAAGTTTGCTGTCGAACGGCTTGTAGTTGAAAGGGGAGGATGTTGCCTGGAGCGTGAATACGTTGGCTTCCGAAGGGGTGGTGTAAGTCACCTTGCCGCCCCACTGGTATACCTGGGCGTTGTTCCAGAATGTGGAGTTCATCTCCCAGTAACTGTCCCAGTCGTACTGGTCAATCTCGAAAGAACCCACTGCTATTATGTCTTTACCTACGGTGAATGACCAGTTGCCCAGATTCAGGCTCACGTTGGCCCAGTCACACCAGTTCAGGACGTCTGCGCGCCAGGTGTTTTGGTAAAGTTCAGGGGTTGTAGGCTCATCACTGACCCAGTGATTGCTGATTGAATAGGAGAAATACTCTCCGAGGTTTCCTTCTACCAGAGTGTAGAGATAAGGGATAAAAGGGTAGTCGAATCTTCCGATTACAGACACTTGCGGAACGTTGTTTTCCGGGTCTGCCTCCTGGGCGAAAACAGGAGTGCAGCAAATGGCGCAGAAGGCCAAAAGCGACAAAAACCTCTTCATTCTATTTTACTGTCAGAGCATAAATGATTGTTTAACGCCGCAAATATCGGAAAAAATTTGGTTTATAAATAAAATTCTTTAAATTTGTAACCAGTAGTGATTACCGTATGACAAATATAGTTAGCGCATCCCTTATTATCCTCGTCCTTGTGGTCCTTCTGGTTCGCCTCTAGGTCTGGGATGTCGTTATAAATTTTTGAAAGTTGAAGCCCATCTCAGACAAGACACTGAGTGAGGCTTTTTTTTTAATGCATATTTATGGGTAAAAAGTCTTACAGAAGCGCGCAGACAATCACCGACCGAAGGATGGCCGGAGCCAGGGCCCTGTGGAAAGCCTGCGGAATGACCTCCTCCCAGATGGGGAAGCCGGTCATAGCCATTGCCAATTCATTCACACAGTTCGTCCCGGGCCACACTCATCTGCACGATGCAGGCCAGCTGGTCAAGGAAGAAATAGAGAAACTCGGCTGCTTCGCGGCTGAATTCAACACAATTGCAATAGACGACGGAATTGCAATGGGGCACGACGGAATGCTCTACTCGCTGCCTTCGCGGGACCTGATAGCGGACAGCGTAGAGTATATGTGTAACGCCCATAAGGCGGACGCGCTGGTTTGCATAAGCAACTGTGACAAGATTACCCCGGGTATGCTGATGGCCGCAATGAGGCTCAACATCCCGGCGGTATTCGTTTCCGGCGGCCCTATGGAGGCCGGAGTGTCCGGCTCTGCAAAACTTGACCTCATTGACGCGATGATCAAGTCTGCCGACCCTTCAATGAGCGACGCCGAGGTGGCCGACATAGAGGCCGCCGCCTGCCCGGGCTGCGGATGCTGCTCCGGAATGTTCACCGCTAACTCAATGAACTGCCTCACCGAGGCCATAGGCCTGGCCCTGCCGGGCAACGGAACGGTGCTGGCAACGCACGTGCGCCGCGCCGAACTCTTCCGCGAGGCTGCAAGGCTGATAGTCAAGAACACATACAAGTATTATGACGAGGGGGACGAGAGCGTCCTGCCGCGCAGCATAGCCACAAAGCAGGCGTTCCTGAACGCCATGGCGCTGGACATTGCAATGGGCGGCTCCACCAATACCGTGCTTCACCTGCTGGCAGTAGCGGCCGAGGCCGGAGTGGACTTCACGATGGACGACATCGACGCCCTTTCACGCAGGGTGCCCTGCCTCTGCAAGGTGGCTCCGAACACCGCCAAGTACCACGTAGAGGACGTGGGACGCGCAGGCGGCATTATGGCGCTTATGGAGTGCCTGGACAACGCCGGCCTGGTAGACGCCTCCCTCAAGAGGGTAGACGGAATGACGCTGGCGGAGGCGATTGCCAAGTATAGCATTACATTCTCTGAAATTTCGCCTGAGGCAAAGGATATATATAGTTGCGCCCCCGCGCGCCGCTTCAACATAAAGATGGGTTCCCAGGATACGCGTTTCGATTCCTTCGATACAGACCGCGCCCAGGGCTGCATCCGCGACGTGGCCCACGCCTACACCAAAGACGGCGGCCTGGCCGTGCTCAAGGGCAACCTGGCAAAGGACGGCTGCATAGTGAAGACCGCGGGCGTGGACGAGTCCATCTTCCATTTCAGCGGCCCCGCAAAGGTGTTCGACTCGCAGGAAGAGGCTTGTGACGGCATCCTCGGCGGCAAGGTGGTAAGCGGCGACGTGGTAGTAATCCGCTACGAAGGCCCCAAGGGAGGCCCCGGAATGCAGGAGATGCTCTATCCTACCTCGTATATCAAGTCTATGCACCTTGGAAAGGAATGCGCCCTGATTACCGACGGACGCTTCAGCGGCGGCACCTCCGGCCTGAGCATAGGCCACGTTTCGCCTGAAGCCGCCTCCGGAGGCGTGATAGGCAAGGTGCAGGACGGAGACATCATTACCATAGACATACCGTCAAGGTCCATCACCCTGGAAGTTGACGACAAGATACTCGCAGAGCGCCCGGTTTCTCCCTGCAAGAGGGACCGCAAGGTATCCAAGGCGCTCAAGGCTTACGCCTCGATGGTTAGTTCAGCAGACAAAGGCGGAATACGCCTGATAGAAGAAGATTGATTATGGCAGAAAACAACAAGATGATCAAGGGATCGCACATCCTTATGCGCGCCCTCCAGGAAGTGGGAGTGGACGTTATCTGGGGTTACCCCGGAGGGCAGATAATGCCCGTGTATGACGCCCTCTTCGATTACAGGGATGTATTCAGGCACATACTTGTGCGTCACGAGCAGGGCGCCATCCACGCCGCGCAGGGCTATGCCCGGGTGAGCGGCAAGACCGGCGTAGTGCTGGTGACTTCCGGCCCGGGAGCCACCAACGTGATGACGGGAATCGCGGACGCGATGATAGACTCCACCCCGGTTGTGGTCATAAGCGGCCAGGTGGGCAACAGTATGCTTGGTACAGATGCCTTCCAGGAGGCGGATGTGATAGGCCTTTCGACCCCTGTCACAAAATGGTGCTACCAGATACGACGTCCGCAGGACATTGCTCCTGCCGTGGCAAAGGCATTCTATATTGCGTCCTCAGGACGCCCGGGCCCCGTGCTCCTGGATATCACCAGGGACGCGCAGGTGGGCCTTGCCGAGTACCATTTTGACAAATGCACCTCCATCAGAAGTTATCGTCCTGTTCCGCCTATGCCGGAGAAGGATGTAAGGACCGCCGCCGAGATGATAGCCCGCGCTGACAGGCCGTTGCTCATATACGGACAGGGAATCACCCTTTCCGGAGCCGAGGCTTCCCTGAAGGCGTTCCTGGACAAGACCGGCATCCCGGCCACGTCCACACTGCTGGGACTCAGTGCCCTGCCTTCAGATTACAAGCACTTCATAGGAATGGCCGGAATGCACGGCAACATAGCCCCCAACGTGATGACCCAGAAGTGCGACCTTCTCATAGCAATCGGAATGCGCTTTGACGACCGCGTAACCTGCAAGATGTCAGAGTACGCCAGGCAGGCGCGCAAGATCCATATAGACATTGACGAGGCCGAGATAGGCAAGAACATCCAGGTTGACCTGGGAGTCCACGGCGACGCAAAGGCCGTGCTGGACCGTCTTACCGAGCTCGTGCCTTCATCTGATTATTCAGAGTGGGAGAAAGTGGCCGTCAAGTGCCGCGAGGCCGAGATCGAGGAGGTCATCAACCCCGAGATCCATCCCACCGAGGGTCCTGTCACTATGGGAGAAGTCATCAACACGGTGGCTGACATAGTTAAGGATTCCGCAATAGTTATTACTGACGTAGGCCAAAACCAGATGCTGGGCGCCCGCTACTCCCGTTTCAACCAGAAGCGCAGCCTCATCACCTCGGGAGGCCTCGGTACTATGGGATTCGGCCTTCCGGCCGCCATCGGAGCCAAGGTGGCCAGCCCTGACAGGCAGGTGTGCCTGTTCTGCGGCGACGGCGGCCTCCAGATGACAATGCAGGAACTGGGCACCATAATGCAGGAAGGCGTGGGAGTGAAGATAGTTGTCCTGAACAACAACTGGCTGGGCAACGTGCGCCAGTGGCAGCAGTTGTTCTGGGATTCACGTTATTCCTTCACCAGGCTGCTGAATCCTGATTTCAAGGCAATCACAGAGGCTTACGGCATCAAGTACCTGCAGGTCAGGGACAGGGACAAACTGGTTGAGACCGTACAGCAGATGATAGACGAACCCGGCCCGTGCCTGCTTGAGGCCTGCGTGCTTGAAGAGGGAATGGTATTCCCTATGATAGCCCCGGGAAAGAGTGTAGATGACATAATGGTTACCAAAGATAAATTGTTTGTATATGGAGAATGAGAAAATGTATCTGGTGGAGGTTTACACTGAGAACCAGGTAGGCCTTCTTGTTACCGTGACGGGAATCTTTTCCAGGCGCAGCCTGAACATTGACCGTCTTGAAACCGCCCCTACCACCCTGGAGGGCATCCACGTGCTTTATATCACAACTGTCACAACCCTGAGTATGATTCGCAAGGTAGTGCAGTTCCTGGAGAAGAAAGTGGACGTGGTGAAGGCCTTCTATAAAGAGTACGAAGGGGAGCAGCTCCTGGGTACGCCCAATTATGACCAGACTCAGCTGGCCCTGGTAGCCGAATTACTTAATATCGAATAACAAATAACAAATTAAATAAATCAATTATGGCACAGATGAATTTTGGCGGTGTAATGGAGAATGTGGTTACCCGCGGAGAATTTTCAATGGACAAGGCACACGAGGTGCTTGCAGGTAAGAAAATCGCTGTTATCGGTTATGGAGTACAGGGCCCCGGCCAGTCACTCAACCTCAAGGACAACGGATTTGACGTGATCATCGGCCAGCGTCAGGGCAAGACCTACGAGAAGGCTATCAAGGACGGTTGGGTTCCTGGCAAGACTCTCTTCGGAATCGAGGAGGCCTGCGAGAAGGGAGACATCATAATGCTCCTCCTTTCAGACGCTGCAGTGCTTTCTGTATGGCCTACGATCAAGCCGTACCTGACCACCGGCAAGACCCTTTATTTCTCACACGGTTTTGCAATTACCTGGAACGACCGCACTGGCTGCGTTCCTCCCAAGGATATCGACGTCATAATGGTAGCTCCCAAGGGCTCCGGCGCAACTGTTCGCTCCCTGTTCCTGGAAGGCCGCGGAATCAACTCTTCCTACGCAATCTATCAGGATTACTCCGGAAAGGCATATGACACCACAATCGCACTCGGTATAGGAATCGGCTCCGGCTATCTGTTCGAGACCACCTTCCAGAGGGAGGCAGTTTCTGACCTTACCGGTGAGAGAGGATCCCTTATGGGAGCCATCCAGGGCCTTCTGAGCGCTCAGTACGAGGTGCTTCGCGAGAACGGACACTCTCCGTCCGAGGCTTTCAACGAGACCGTAGAGGAGCTCACTCAGTCCCTTATGCCTCTGTTCGCAGCAAAGGGAATGGACTGGATGTATGCAAACTGCTCCACCACCGCACAGCGCGGCGCCCTTGACTGGATGGGACCTTTCCACGATGCCATCAAGCCCGTGGTTCAGAAACTCTACGCCAGCGTAAAGAGCGGCAACGAGGCCCAGATCTCTATGGACAGCAACAGCAAGCCTGACTACCGCGAAGGCCTCGAGAAGGAACTGAAGGCCCTCCGCGAGAGCGAGATGTGGCAGACAGCCGCCACCGTGCGCAAACTCAGGCCTGAGAACAACAAGTAATTATTCCTTATGAACGATAAAGTCTACATATTCGACACCACACTCCGGGACGGCGAGCAAGTCCCGGGGTGTCAGCTCAACACCGTCGAGAAAATCCAGGTTGCAAAGGCGCTGGAGGAGCTTGGAGTCGATATCATAGAGGCAGGCTTCCCCATATCCAGCCCCGGAGATTTCAATTCTGTGATTGAGATTTCCAAGGCCGTGACCTGGCCTACGATATGCGCCCTGAGCCGCGCGGTCAAGAAAGACATTGACACTGCGGCCGAGGCTCTGCAGTATGCCAAGCACAAGAGGATCCACACCGGAATAGGCACCTCGGACTACCACATAAAGTACAAGTTCGACTCCAACCGCGAGGAGATTCTCCAGCGCGCGGTCGAGGCCGTCAAGTACGCCAAGAAATATGTGGAGGACGTGGAGTTCTACGCCGAGGATGCCGGCCGCACAGAGAACGAGTACCTGGCACGCGTGGTAGAGGCCGTCATAAAGGCCGGCGCCACCGTGGTGAACATACCCGACACCACTGGCTACTGCCTTCCTGACGAGTATTCGCAGAAGATCAAGTACCTTTTCGAACACGTAGACGGCATCCAGAACGCAATCATATCCACCCATTGCCATAACGACCTGGGAATGGCGACGGCCAACACTATGGCCGGAATAATGGCTGGAGCGCGTCAGGTTGAGGTTACCATAAACGGAATAGGCGAGAGGGCCGGTAACACTTCCCTTGAAGAGGTGGTGATGATCCTGAAATGCCACAAGAACCTGGGGGTTCACACTGACATAAACAACAGGAAGATCTACCCTCTGAGCCGTACCGTGTCCAGCCTGATGAACATGCCGGTGCAGCCCAACAAGGCCATCGTGGGAAAGAACGCCTTTGCGCATTCCTCAGGAATACATCAGGACGGAGTGCTCAAGAATATGTCCACCTACGAGATAATGGACCCGCAGGACGTGGGTATCGACACCAACAGCATAGTCCTCACCGCGCGCAGCGGACGCGCAGCACTCAAGCACAGGCTTGAGGTGCTTGGCGTCAAGAAAAGCGGTGAAGACCTGGACAAGATCTACGACGCCTTCCTGCTGCTCGCGGACAAGAAGAAAGAGATCCACGACGACGACCTGCTGCTCCTTGCGGGCGCTCACGGCCAGGACCACCACATCAAGCTGGAGTACCTTCAGGTGACCAGCGGAATAGGGGTGCGCCAGGTGGCCAGTGTCGGCCTGAACATAGCGGGCGAGCAGTTCGAGTCCGCTTCCACTGGCAACGGCCCTGTTGACGCGGCCATAAACGCCATCAGGAACATCATCCGCAGGAACGTGGTCATAAAGGAACTCACAATCCAGAACATTGCCGGCGGTTCCGACGATACCTGCAAGGTACATATGCAGGTAGAGAGTGAAGGACACATCTATTACGGATTCGGAACCAATACGGACATTGTGGCGTCCTCAGTGGAGGCCTATGTGGATTGCCTTAATAAAATCCAGAAGTAATGAATACTCTTTTCGACAAGATTTGGGACTCACACGTGGTGTCATTGATACCTGACGGCCCAACCCAGTTATACATAGACAGGCTTTACTGTCACGAGGTCACCAGCCCGCAGGCTTTCGACGGCCTGCGCGCACGCGGAATCAAGTGCTTCCGTCCGGAGAAGATTTTCTGTATGCCGGACCACAACACCCCCACGCACGACCAGGACAAGCCCATTGAGGATCCGGTTTCAAAGCGTCAGGTGGACAGCCTGGAGCGCAATGCAAAGGAGTTCGGCCTCAGCTATTATGGAATGATGGATCCCAGAAACGGAATCATCCACGTAGTGGGACCAGAGCGCGGCCTTTCCCTCCCGGGAATGACCATCGTGTGCGGTGACTCGCACACCTCCACCCACGGAGCCGTGGGAGCACTCGCTTTCGGCATCGGCACCAGCGAAGTGGAGATGGTGATGGCCTCGCAGTGCATCCTCCAGAACAAGCCGCAGTCTATGCGCATCACCGTGGACGGCAAATTGGGCAAGGGCGTGACGGCAAAGGACATCGCCCTGTACCTGATGATGAAGCTGACCACCAGCGGAGCCACCGGATACTTCATAGAGTACGCCGGCGAGGCAGTGAGGAACCTCTCGATGGAGGGACGCCTCACGCTTTGCAACCTGTCCATAGAGATGGGCGCGCGCGGAGGCTTCATCGCCCCGGACGAGGTTACCTTCGAGTATCTGAAGGGCCGCGAGTACGCCCCCAAGGGCGCAGAGTGGGACAAGGCCGTGGAGTATTGGAAGACCCTCAAGAGCGCGGACGACGCTGTCTTCGACAAGGAACTCCGCTTTGACGCCGCCGACATAGCCCCGATGATTACCTACGGAACAAACCCCGGAATGGGTATGCCAATAGATTCCAAGATTCCTGTCGAGCAGTGCAAAGCCCTTGATTATATGGGATTTGCAAGCGGGCAGAGCCTGATTGGACACAAGATTGACTACGTGTTCCTGGGCGCGTGCACCAACGGCCGCATAGAAGATTTCAGGGCTTTCGCCTCTCTAGTGAAAGGCCATAAGAAGGCCTCGGGAGTTACCGCCTGGCTTGTACCAGGATCTTGGATGGTAGAGGCCCAGATAAGGGAAGAAGGCCTTGACAAGGTATTGGAAGAGGCCGGATTCGAAATCCGTCAGCCCGGCTGCTCCGCCTGCCTGGCTATGAACGATGACAAGATTCCGGCAGGGAAGTATTCAGTATCCACCAGCAACCGCAATTTCGAGGGCCGGCAAGGCCCGGGTTCGCGGACGCTGCTTGCAAGTCCGCTCACCGCGGCCGCCGCGGCCATTACCGGAGAAGTAACCGATCCACGTAAATTCTTGTAGAGTATGAAGCAGAAATTCGACATAATAGAAAGCAGCTGCATTCCCCTTCCTCTGGAGAATGTGGATACAGACCAGATAATCCCGGCGCGTTTCCTCAAGGCCGTGACCAGGGACGAGAAGTTCTTCGGCGACAACCTTTTCCGCGACTGGCGCTACAAGCCGGACGGAAGCCTGAACAAGGACTTTGTCCTGAATGACCCGCGCTACAGCGGAGAGATTCTGGTGGCCGGAAAGAATTTCGGCTCCGGCTCCAGCCGCGAGCACGCAGCCTGGGCTATCGCAGGATACGGATTCAGGGTTGTGATATCCAGCTATTTCGCTGATATTCACAAGAATAACGAGCTGAATAACTTCGTCCTCCCGGTTGTGGTAAGCGAAGATTTCCTAGCGGAGTTGTTCGATACCATTGCCAAGGACCCTGCAGCAAAGGTACGCGTGGACGTAGGTGCCAGGACTGTGACCAACCTGACCACCGGCAGGTGCGAGACCTTCCCTCTGGGAGAGTACAAGCAGTACTGTCTGATGAACGCCCTGGACGACATAGATTATCTTCTGCAGCAGAAGGGCAAGATAGAAGAATACGAAAACAGAGTCAGATGAATCCTGATCAGAGAATAGAGGTGATGGACACCACCCTGAGGGATGGCGAGCAGACTGCCGGCGTGTCATTCAACGCGGGCGAGAAACTCACCATAGCCAAACTCCTTCTGAGGGAACTCAGGGTAAACCGCATAGAAGTCGCTTCTGCCCGCGTATCGCTGGGAGAGAAGCAGGCCCTTACTGAAATATGCAACTGGGCGGCCCAGAAGGGCTTCCTGGACAGCATAGAAGTTCTGGGCCTGGTAGACGGAAACCTTTCCGTGGACTGGATATCGTCCTGCGGATGCAAGGTGGTGAACATCCTTTGCAAGGGCTCGCTGAGGCACGTGACAAAGCAGTTGCGCAAGACGCCCCAGGAGCATCTGGCAGACATAATCCAGGTGATAGATTACGCCCATTCCAAGGGAATGACCGTGAACGTTTACTTGGAGGACTGGTCCAACGGAATGATAGACAGCCGCGACTATGTGGCTTTCCTTATGGACGGGCTCAAGGACAGGGGAGTGAAGCGCTTCATGCTGCCAGACACCCTGGGAATCCTCAATCCTGACCAGACTTACGAATACTGCAGGTGGATGCTTGACAACTATCCTGGCATCCATTTCGACTTCCACGGCCATAACGACTACGACCTGGCCGTGGCCAATACCTACGCCGCCATAAAGGCCGGCTTCCAGGGAATCCACGCCACGGTGAACGGTCTTGGTGAGAGGACGGGCAATGCCCCCATATCCAGCCTCGTGGCCATAATGAACGACCATCTGCACGTTGAGAATACCCTTGACGAAGGCGCCCTGATGCACGTCTGCAGATATGTAGAGAGCATATCGGGAATGCGAATCCCTTCTAACAAGCCATTGATTGGAGAATCCGTATTCACCCAGAGCAGCGGCGTACACGCGGACGGTGACAACAAGGACCGTCTGTATATGAATGACCTGCTGCCGGAGCGTTTCGGCCGCGTACGGCGCTACGCCCTTGGCAAGACCAGCGGCAAGGCCAACATACGCGAGAATCTCAAGGAACTGGGAATCAACCTTACCGAAGACCAGATAAAGGCCGTTACACAAAGGGTGGTGGAACTTGGCGACAAGAAGCAGGACGTCAGTCCGGAGGACCTGCCGTTCATCATTGCGGACGTCCTGAAGGGCGGACACGACCCGGCAGAGGACAAGATCCATATTGTCAATTACAGCCTGCAGCTGGCCCGCGGAATGCGCCCTGTGGCAGTTGTGAAGATACAGATTTACGGCAAGGAGTACGAAGACTCCTCCGCCGGAGACGGACAGTACGACGCCTTTATGAAGGCCCTCTGGAAGATTTACGACAGCCTCGGAAAACCTCACCCGGTTCTGGTGGACTACCAGGTTACCATCCCTCCGGGAGGACGTACAGACGCCTTGGTTGCTGCTTCCATCACCTGGAATTTCCAGGGAAGCGAGTTCAAGACCCGCGGAATTGATTCCGACCAGACAGAGGCGGCCATCAAGGCTACTCTCAAGATGTTGAATATAGTAGAGACTAAAATATGAAAATGAAGATTGCGAAGCTTCCGGGCGACGGCATCGGGCCGGAGGTTGTCGAGCAGGCCGTCAAGGCCGTAGATGCCATTTGCGCAAAGTTCGGACACGAAGTCAGTTATACCAGCGCCCTGGTAGGCGCCTGCGCCATCGAGGCTACGGGCTCTGCCTATCCTGACAGCACTCACCAGCTCTGCCTGGAGAGCGACGCCGTCCTCTTCGGCGCCGTAGGCGATCCAAAGTATGACAACGACCCCACCGCAAAGGTTCGTCCTGAGCAGGGCCTCCTTGCTATGCGCAAGAACCTTGGCCTTTACGCCAACCTGCGCCCTGTGGAGACCTTCGACAAGCTGGTAGGCAAGTCTCCTCTGAAGGAGGAGTTGGTTTCTGGCGCAGACTTTATGTGCATCCGCGAACTTACCGGAGGTATGTACTTCGGCAAGAAGGGTCGCGAGGACAATGGTGACAC
Organism: Bacteroidales bacterium; assembly: GCA_017962585.1. GTDB lineage: Bacteria > Bacteroidota > Bacteroidia > Bacteroidales > UBA932 > Cryptobacteroides. The sequence continues at coordinate 1,912 of JAGCVB010000105.1, read as the reverse complement.
CGCATACGACACTAACATATATCATCGTTATGAGGTTGAGCGCATCCTCAAACTCGGCTTCGAGTACGCTATGCGCCGCCGCAAGCACCTCACCGTGGTGGACAAGGCCAACGTGCTGGAGTCTTCCCGTCTCTGGAGGCAGATTGCCCAGGAGATGGCTCCTCAGTACCCAGAGGTGACCACTGACTATATGTTCGTGGACAACGCCGCCATGCAGCTTATCCGCCAGCCTAAGTTCTTCGACGTTATGGTAACGGAGAACACTTTCGGCGACATCCTCACTGACGAGGCCAGCGTTATCACCGGCTCTATGGGACTTCTTGCATCAGCTTCAATTGGCGAGCACACCAGCGTTTTCGAGCCTATCCACGGCTCTTATCCGCAGGCCGCTGGCAAGAACATAGCAAACCCTCTGGCCACCATTCTTTCGGCCGCAATGATGTTCGAGTACGCATTCGGACTTATGGAGGAGGGCCGCGCAATCCGCAAGGCCGTGGCCGCTTCCATTGACGAAGCCTACGTAACAGAGGACCTTGCCGCTGGCGGAAAGGCCTATAGCACCTCTGAGGTTGGCGACTGGGTTGCAGATTATATCAGGAAGAATTAATAATCACATAACTATGCAGAATTTGGACTGGTCCAATCTTTCCTTCAAGTACAGGGAGACTGACGCTATCATAGTAAGCTATTATAGCGACGGAGAGTGGAGCGCTCCGGTAGCGACAAAAGACTTCAACTTCTCTTTCAGCGCCTTCGCAGGCGTGTTCCATTATGCCAATGCCTGCTTCGAGGGCCTCAAGGCTTTCCGTGGCGAAGACGGCAAGTTGCGTATGTTCCGTCCTGACGAGAATGCCAAGCGCATCCAGAGCAGCGGCGGTTACCTCGATATGGCAACTCCCTCCAAGGAGATGTTCATAGAAATGTGCGCAATGTGCGTCAGGGAGAATATCGACTTTGTTCCGCCTTACGGATACGGTGCATCCTTGTACATCCGTCCGGTGCTCATCGGAATCAATCCACAGCTGGGCATCGCCTCTTCTACCGAGGTGATATTCGCGGTGATGTGCGCTCCTGTCGGAACCTATTCCGGCGCGGCAAGCCTCAGTACGGGTTCAGCCGTAATAGCCAGGAACTACGACCGCGCCGCTCCCAACGGCACCGGCCATTTCAAGCTGGCTGCTAATTATGCCACTTCGCTTCATCCGTATAACCTTTCCCATAGGATGGGATACAGGGAACTGCTTTACCTGGATCCTGCCAAGAAGAAGTTCATAGATGAGTTCGGTTCATCCAACTTCCTGGCCATAAAGGGTAAGACTTATGTGACTCCGCTTTCGGACTCCGTGCTGCCTTCAATCACCAACAAGTCTCTCCAGCAGGTTGCGCTTGACCTTGGCTACAAGGTGGAGAAGAGGCCTGTTCCCGTAGGGGAACTCGCTGAGTTCGACGAGGTTAATGCCTGCGGTACGGCAGTGGTCATCACTCCTATCGGTTCCATTGACGACAAAGTGACACTCGAGAGCGATGTCATTAAGCGTACATATACTTTCGGGGATCCTGCCAAGGTAGGTCCTGTCAGCGAGAAACTCTACAAGCATCTCCGCGGCATCCAGGACGGCACCATCGAGGACACCCACAACTGGTGCTACTTCCTCTAGCCACGTCCTCCCCGGCTTCAGCTCCCCGGCTAGGCGTCATTCCCGGCTAGGCGTCATTCCCGGCTAGGCGTCATTCCCGGCTTGGCGTCATTCCCGGCTTGGCGTCCTCCCCGGCTCCACGTCTTTCCCGGCTTGACCGGGAATCTCGCAGCAGCGGCAGGGAGCTTATTCCCTTCAAACCTTCCGCTTCGCTCCAACCCGACTGGCGCAAGCGCCAGCCACCCGATCACGAGGCCACCGGCGGCCCCGCGTGT
>JAGCVB010000104.1 GCA_017962585.1 Bacteroidales bacterium | reverse complement strand
GTTGCCTGCAGCCTTGAGCAGCGCGGATACGGAATCTCCCAGGAGGTTGTTGCGTATGTGCCCCAGGTGAAGGGGCTTGTTGGTGTTGGGCGAAGAGAACTCCACCATTATGTTGCGGCCGGTGGAAGGCAGCTGCCCGAATGAAGCGTCCTGCGAGATGGCCGTGAAAAGTTCATTCCAGTACAACGAAGACAGGAGGATGTTCAGGAAACCCTTTACAACGTTGAACCCGCTTATCTCGGGCACGTTTGCCTTGAGCCATTCGCCTATTGCCGTACCTGTCGCCTCAGGAGAAGTACGGGACACCCTTAAAAGAGGGAAGACGACCAGTGTAAAGTCGCCTTCGAACTCTTTGCGGGTAACCTGGACCTGCAGCGCAGATGCGTCCATCCCGGCATTGTACAATACATTTATGGCCTCTGCGGCCTTGGATGCGATAAATGATTCAGGTGTCATCAGCCCAAGTAAGTTTTAAGAAGTTTGCTTGCATTAGGCTTCTTGAGCTTGCGGATGGCTTTCTCCTTAATCTGGCGCACCCTCTCCCTTGTGAGGTCCAGCCTCTCGCCAATCTCTTCCAAAGTCATTTCCTGGCAGCCTATGCCGAAGAAAGACTTGATTATCTCGCGCTCCCTGGGAGTGAGTATCTGCAGCGCCCTGTCTATCTCGGTGCTGAGGGACTCGTTCACCAGGCCCTTGTCGGCGCTGGGGGAATCGTCGTTGGGGAGAATATCCAGAAGGCTGTTGTCCTCGCCCTCTACGAACGGGGCATCTACGGAGACGTGCCTGCCGGACACGCGCAGAGTATCTGCGATCTTGTCCTTAGGCACTTCTATCATCTCCGAAAGCTCGTCGTTTGACGGGAGACGCTCGTTCTCCTGCTCGAACTTGGACAGAGCCTTGTTTATCTTGTTCAATGAGCCAACCTGGTTCAGTGGAAGCCTGACAATCCTGGACTGCTCTGCGAGGGCCTGGAGAATGGACTGGCGGATCCACCATACCGCATAGGATATGAACTTGAATCCCCTGGTCTCGTCAAACTTCTCAGCTGCCTTTATCAGGCCCAGGTTTCCCTCGTTTATGAGGTCCGGCAAGCTGAGGCCCTGATTCTGATACTGCTTTGCCACAGATACCACGAACCTCAGGTTCGCCCTTGTCAATTTTTCAAGCGCCTTCTGGTCTCCGTTCCGGATCCTTTGGGCAAGTTCCACTTCTTCTTCCGGTGTTACCAACTCTTCGCGGCCTATTTCCTGAAGGTATTTGTCAAGCGACTGGCTTTCGCGGTTGGTAATCGACTTGGTTATTTTAAGTTGTCTCATTATTTAGAAATTAGTCATCCTTTCCGAAACCGAAATAGGAAGCCTTTCCGCTGGAAGTGTAGCCCTCGATAAAGATGGCCCTCCTGCTCTTCTTCGCTATGTCGATCACATCCTGAGGCTTGGTCACAAGCTGGTCATTGACGTAAACGATCACGAAGCCTTCTGTTGCGCCTGCATCTCTCATCTTGCCTGAAGAGAGGCTCTTGATCTCAACTCCGCCTCTTGCTCCGAGCCTCCTGAGAGTCTCCTGTGAAGGAGTTCCCAACTGGGCGCCGTAGAATGCGACGGTTCCGTCATCTGCTACCGTAACGTCTGAGGACGGGGCCTCGAGGAAGGTTACAGGCACAGTCAAAAGTTTTCCGTCACGGATAATCTGAAGGTGGGCCTGGTCTCCCGGGTGATAGCTGTTGACCTTTTCCTGGAGGGAAGACATAGTGGTGATCTTGGTCTGGTCTACGGCTGTGATAACGTCGTCTTTCTTGAGACCGGCCTTGTCTGCCGAACTTCCCTTGGAAACCTCGCTAATATATACGCCGTCAAGTGAAGAAAGTTTCAACTCTTTTGCTAATTCGTCAGTCAAATTTCCGCCGGCGATTCCGAGCATAACCCTCTTTACTGCACCGTAGTCGATGAGGTCGCTGACTATCTTGCGAACGATGTTGGAAGGAACTGCGAATGAATAACCTGTAAAGGATCCGGTTGTGGAAACGATTGCAGTGTTGATACCTACCAGCTGGCCTGCCTTGTTTATGAGGGCTCCGCCACTGTTGCCGGGGTTGACTGCAGCATCGGTCTGGATGAAGGACTCAATCTTGAAGGAACCGTCAGTGCTGGGCATGGAGCGGCCCTTTGCGCTTACGATACCTGCGGTGATGGTGGAACGGAGCTGCTCTCCAAGAGGGCTTCCGATTGCCAGCACCCACTCTCCGAGACGCAGGGCGTCAGAATCGGCGAAAGGAATTGAAGGAAGGCCTTCGGCGTCTATCTTGATGAGGGCAACGTCGGTTGCGGCGTCGGTGCCCACTACTGTTGCCTCATAAGTCTTGTTGTTATTCAGGGTGACTTCCACCTTGGTGGCATCCTGGACTACGTGGTTGTTGGTGACTATATAGCCGTCAGAACGGATGATTACTCCGGAACCGCTGCCCTGTGATTCACGAGGCTGCTGCTGCCCGCCGCCATAGCCGAAGAAATACTCGAAGAACGGATCTATCTGATAGTTGCCGCGGGATCTTTACTGGATAGTAACTTTTACGAAAACTACGGCGTCAACTGCCGATTCTGCCGCATATGTGAAG
>JAGCVB010000103.1 GCA_017962585.1 Bacteroidales bacterium | reverse complement strand
TTGGCCTTGGGCTGGCCGTTCTCGCGGGTGATAACTATAGGCTTCACGAACTCGTCGGTGACGTCGGCGTCATAAGATGCCTGGATGCCCTCGACTGCTGAAAGGAACTGAGCTCCCTTGCCGTAAACCAGCATATCGTATGCGTCCTTGATGCGGTTCCACCTCTTGTCGCGGTCCATAGCGTAGAAGCGTCCGCAGACGGTTGCAATCTCGCCGGTGGTCTCGGCCATCTTGCCTTCAAGCTCTTCCAGGAAGCCCTTGCCGCTGCGCGGGTCGGTGTCGCGGCCGTCCATAAAGCAGTGGACGAACACTTTCTCCAGGCCCTGCTTCTTGGCCTCTGCCAGGAACTCGTAAAGATGCTCGAGGGAAGAGTGCACGCCTCCGTCGGAGGTGAGTCCCATGAAGTGGAGCTTCTTGCCGTTCATCTTCACGTATTCGTATGCGGCTTTGATTTCTTTGTTTTCCATCAGGGAATGCTTCCTGCAGGCTATGTTTATCTTCACCAGGTCCTGGTAGATGACGCGGCCTGCGCCCAGGTTCATATGTCCCACCTCGGAATTGCCCATCTGTCCGTCAGGAAGACCTACGTACTCTCCGCAGGCCTGCAGATGCGAGAAAGGATATTTTGCGCGAAGCGAATCTATGAATGGAGTACCCTGGGTATAGATGGCGTTGGAAGCGTCTTTACGGCCTTCTCCCCAGCCGTCCAGGATCATAAGAAGAACTTTTCTGTTCATAACGTATTATTTCTTATATTTGCTTTAATAAAATCGCGCAAAGTTACACAATATGAAACGAAAAAAGAATCCCTCTAAGCCCCCAAAATCCAGAAAACCAAGAAAATCGTTCAGCCTTCTGACTGGAAAAGTCCAGATGACCAGGGACGGATTCGTTTTCGTGATAATTGACGGGGAGGACGAAGACGTCTTCGTCAAGGCGTCCAAGACCAGGCACGCCCTGCACGGAGACATTGTAAAGGTTGCCATAACCAGGGAAAAGTCCGAGACTCACAGGCGCGAGGGAGAGATTGTGGAGATTGTGGAACATTCCAAGATCCCGTTCGTGGGCGTACTGCACATAGCCGGCCCCCAGGCCTGGGTGCTTATGCAGTCCCGCACAATGCCGTACGACATATTGCTTGACGTCGACGAGGTAAAGGCCACGGGCGCCAAGAGCGGAATGAAGGTGGCCGCCGCCGTGGACGGCTGGGACCGCAAGGCCACGGCCCCGCGCGGGCACATAGTGGACGTGCTTGGCAAGCCCGGCGACAACGACACCGAGATGCACGCCATCCTCACTGAATTCGGCCTTCCCTACCGCTTCGAGCCTGACGTGGAGAAGGAGGCAGAGGCCATCAAGGCCGACATAACCCCTGACGAGATAAAAGGCCGCCGCGACTTCCGCGACACTTTCACATTTACCATAGACCCCAGCGACGCCAAGGACTTTGATGACGCTCTCTCATACAAGCCCCTGGACAACGGCCTCATGGAGGTGGGAGTCCACATTGCAGACGTCTCCTTCTATGTGAAGCCAGACACCCTGGTTGACAAGGAAGCCCAGGCGCGCGGCACTTCAGTCTACCTCGTAGACCGCACGGTGCCTATGCTGCCTGAGAAACTCTGCAACAACCTCTGCTCCCTGCGCCCCGGCGAGGACAAACTCACCTTCTCGGCAGTGTTCGAGATGACTCCCAAGGGCAAGGTGGTGAACCGCTGGTTCGGACGCACCATAATCTGCTCCGACTACCGACTTGACTACGACCAGGCCCAGGAAATCATAGAAAAACCCGTTGCCGAAGGCGAAGAGCCCACAATGCTCCAGCAGGCCATCAAGGCTCTCTGGGAAATTGCAAGGCTCCTCAGGGAAAGGCGTTTCAAACTGGGAGCTATCAGCTTCGAAAGGCCGGAGATGAAGGTGGAAGTGGACGCCAACGGCAAGCCGCTTCGCGTCTACCAGAAGATATCCAAGGAGGCCAACTGGCTCATAGAGGAGTTTATGCTGCTGGCCAACCGCTCCGTGGCGGAATTCGTGGCCGCAAAGGGCAAGACTATGGTCTACCGTATCCACGCCGAGCCCAACGAGCAGAAGATAATGGACCTGAAGGCATTCGCCAAGAACTTCGGATACAAGATGGGCGACATTTCCAATCCCAAGGCCGTGGCTGGCTCCCTCAACGAGCTGCTTGACAAGGCCAAGGGCACCCCTGAGTTCGACGCCCTGGAACTGCTGTCCCTGAGGGCTATGTCAAAAGCCGTCTACAGCACCGAAAACATAGGCCACTACGGCCTGGCTTTCCCCTGCTACACCCATTTCACTTCACCTATCCGCCGCTACCCCGACACTATGGTGCACCGTCTGCTCAGCCTTTACCTGGACGATGCCAAGAGCCAGAACCAGGAGTATTACGAGAAGCAGTGCAAGCACGCCTCCGAGCGTGAAGCCCTGGCCGCCGACGCGGAGAGAGCCAGCGTAAAGTACAAGCTGGTGGAGTATATGATGGACAAGATAGGCCAGGAGTACGACGGCAAGGTATCCGGCATCACCGAGTGGGGAATGTACGTGGAGATATCTGAATCCAAGATAGAGGGAATGGTTCCCCTGCGCGAGATACGCTCAGACTTCTTCGAGTTCGACCAGAAGCGCTACCGCCTTGTAGGAAAAAGAACGCACAAGGTGTTCCTTCTGGGAGACCCTGTGCGTATTCGTGTAAAAGACGCAAACCTGGAGCAGAAGCTCCTGGATTACGAACTGGTGGAGGAAGTCTAAAGCAGTCCCCTTCCGCGGAGGAACGGCTCTGACTGAGGCTCCCTGCCGCGGAACTGCTTGAAGAGCGTCATAGCCTCTTCTGAACCGCCTTTCTCAAGGAAGGTCTCCTTGAACTTCTTTGCGAGTTCCTTGTCCCATACTCCGTTAGGAGATTCCTCGAAGGCCGCGAAAGCGTCCATATCTATAACCTCGGCCCACAGATATCCGTAGTAGCCTGCGCTGTAGCCTCCGCCGAAGATGTGGTTGAAGTAGGAAGTGCGGTAGCGCGGGATAATCTCGTCAATCAGGCCCATCTCCTTGCATACCTTTGCCTCGAATTCGTCAATGTCGATACCCTCGATGCTGGACAGCTCGTGCCATTTCATATCCAGGATGGATGCGGCGCAGAGCTCGGTTGTAGCGAAGCCCTGGTTGAACTTGGAAGAGTTGATGATCTTGTCCACCAGTTCCTGTGGGATGACTTCTCCGGTCTGGTAGTGCTTTGCGTACTGTGCCAGAAGTTCGGGCTGGAAGGCCCAGTTCTCGTTGAACTGAGAGAAGGTCTCCACGAAGTCACGTGTTACGCTGGTGCCGCTTACGGAAGGATAGTGGCACTTGGTGAGGAGGCCGTGAAGGGCGTGGCCGAACTCGTGGAACGCGGTCTCCACCTCGTCGACGGTGAGCAGCGCTATGCCGTTCTCGTCAGGAGAAGTGAAATTGGCGACGTTGCAGATGATGGGGCGTACCTCCTTGCCGTCTGCATCGAAGTACTGGTCGCGGAAGTTGTTCATCCACGCGCCTCCCCTCTTGCTGGAGCGGGGGAAATAGTCGCTGGAGAATATTCCAAGCAGGTTGCCGTTCTCATCGGTCACTTTGTAGACGATTACCTCAGGGTTGTATTTAGGAACGTCGGAAAGTTCCTCTACATTTATTCCGTAAAGGGTCTTGGCGGCCAGGAAAACGCCCTTGCGCACGTTGTTCACCTCGAAGTAGGGCTTGGTCATCTCCTCGTCCAGGGCATATTTCTGCTGACGCACTTTCTCTGAATAGTACCACCAGTCCCAAGGCTGGATCTTGAATCCGGCAATCTTTTCCATATCTGCCACTTCTTCTTTCGCCCTGATGACGGCCGCTTTCATTATTCCGTCCAGGAACTCGTCCACCGTCTGGTGGTCGTGGGCCATCTTGTTGGCCAGCAGGAAGTCTGCGGAATTGTCATATCCCATAATCTTGGCCTTGCGGGTGCGGAGGTCCATAAGCTTGAGGAAAAGCTCGCGGTTGTCATACTCGTTGCCGTTGTGTCCCCTTGAGGAATAGGCCTTGAACATACGCTCGCGGAGCGCCCTGTCCTCGGTGGTGGTCATAGCGGTAGGATATGCCGAAACTGAGATGCCGAACTCGTCCTTGAAGGCGTTGTTCTCTGCAAGGAGGTTGGTGCTAAGCTTGTTGCTTACGGTGGACATCTCAGTGTTGATCTTGCGGAGTTCCTCCTGTTCTGCATCGCTGAGGCCGATTCCGTTGCGCTCGAAGGCCTCATAGAGTTTCTTGAGAACCATCTGCTGCTCACGGGTAAGGCCGCTCTGGTCTGCATTGTAGATTGCCGCAACCCTCTCGTACAGTTTCTTGTTCATATAGATGTTGTCGCTGTGCTGGGACTGGAGCGGAGTCACCTCCTCTATCAACGCCTCCATCTCGGGAGAGTTCTCAGTCTCGGACAAGTTGTACAACACGCCCGTAACCTTGGTGAGAAGGTCTCCTGACAGTTCCAGGGCCGCTACGGTATTCTCGAAGGTCGGAGCCGCAGGGTTGTCGATGATGGCCTGTATCTCGGCCTCATGCTGCTCTATTCCAGCCTTGATAGCCGGCATATAGTGCTCTATCTTTATCTTGTCGAAAGGGGGGATTCCATAGGGAGTGTCCCACTCCTGCATGAAGGGGTTTTGGTCTTTATTAGCACACGATGCTAATGCTAGCGCTGCTGTCACGATCAATAAAGCTTTTTTCATTTTGAAACTAGTATAAATGTTGGATAATGGTCACTGTAGCCGTTAATGAACTGGCCGCCGGAGAATGTCCTGTACGGGGTCCCGGCATATCGGCCGTCCTGCTGTGTCAGGAAATCGGCGTTGAAGACTTTTCCATAGTATTTGCCGGCTTCTATCTTTTGTATTTTCAGCCCTCCCTTGGGGGCGTTGGCAAGGGCGTTGTTCACCAGTATCTGGTCGAATATCTGCCACTGGCCCCGGTATTCCATCGAGCCGTATCCCGCCTTGAGCATAGAGAGGAAGGGGTTGAAGAAATCGTCATCGTCCAGGCCTTCCAGGGTTTCCTTTCCTTTCAGGAAGTCAGTCATGCTTTCGTCAGTGGGGTCATCGTTCATGTCGCCCATCACGGCTATCTTGATGCCGGGATATTTCTTCTGCAAGGCCATGGCGTCGTTGTAGATTATCTCCGCTCCCCTGTTTCGCAGGTCCGCGGGCTTGTCGTTGACGCGGGACGGCAGGTGCGCCACGTACACGGCGAAGGGCTCGCCCTGCAGCAGGCCGCGCACCATAAGCACGTCGCGTGTGCTGAAGGCCCTTTGCTCTGCGCGGGTCATATAGAAGTCTATGCGGGAGTTCCTGAAATCGTAAGGGATGGACTTGGTTTCCTGCACCTGGAAGACATCCGGCCTATAGATGAGGCCCACGTCAATTCCACGGCCGTCGCCACCCTCTTCCAGGATTCCCTTGTAGCCGGAATCCTGTAGTTCGGGCTGCGCCAGCAGGTCTGACAGGGCGCGGATATTCTCCACTTCGGCCACTCCTAAAATAGCGTGGTACTGGCCGTTATATTCGGCCATGGCCTTGATGGCGGACGCCATGTTGTGGAGTTTCATCTGGTATTTGTCCTCCGTCCACTGATTCTCTCCGTCAGGGAGGAAGGCAGCGTCGTTTATGCGCGGATCGTCATCGGCGTCAAAAAGGTTCTCCAGGTTGTAGAAGCCGAGCACCAGGCTGCCCTCGGGATACGACGGCTTGGGCTGGGCGAAGCTCCTGAGTACGAACAGAACCAGGGCGCCTATGGCAACCACAATGACCAGCGAAAGGAGGCTCTTGATAATCCTTTTCATACTCATTCACCCATATTGTTCCACCACCAGCTGTCTTCCTTGGGATCTTTGGCCTCGACGGACGCCTCTATGCCGTCCGGAAGGTTGAAGAAGAAGTCCTCTCCGGTGAGTGTCTCCAGTTCGTCTATTGAAACGGCCAGGCTCTTGTCCACCTTGTTGCTGGAATATTTCTTATGCTCCAGCCAGAAACCTATTGCGTTGTAATTGCCCTGATAAACCCTCAGGAGAGCCTTGTAGTAGTGCGTAGGAACGGTAACCTGCTTGCCGTCGTTGTCTTTCACGAAGGTTTCGCTGTCGTCCACCGTGCAGCCTGTAACCACGTAGAGGGTGTCGGTCTCGCTGCGCTTTGACCAGATGCGCACTTCATTCTCAAGGTCTGACCACAGGGCTCCGTTGAGCTCGTTCAGCTGGGGTGTCATATTGGTCCAGTAGAAGGTCTTGACATTGGACTCGTAGGACAGGCGGTCCGCAGAAGGTATCTGGTGGCCGCGGTCGTAAGACTTGCCGTCAAATGACTCGTATGTCCTGTCAAGGACAGGCTGCTCGCTTTTGGGGAGAAGAGGGTCAAGACCCCATCTGTCCGTCCTTACGCCATATCCTATGGCCTTGCGGTAAAGAGGATAGGCCACCCAGCGGGATACCATATTCTTGTGGTCCCAATACATAGAGTAGTTGCGCACTTCCTGGCTTCCTATGTACATCGTATGGTGGAGGAAGAGATAGTCATCGTCGGCGGAGGTGACGGGAAGTTCCAGCCAGGGCTGGTCTGTCTTCTCTGCCTTGAAGTCTGCATTAACCCTTGCAGGGGCGGTTCCCGGAACGTGGGACTCATAGAAAGCCGGCTGGCTGTTTCCGCCACCCTGAGGCTCTCCGTGATACTCCGAACGCTGAGTTATGAAGGTCAGGATATCCCCTTCCTTGAGGCCAAGCTGGGAGAATGACTGGTCATT
>JAGCVB010000102.1 GCA_017962585.1 Bacteroidales bacterium | reverse complement strand
GGAACAGGTGAAATAGACGAGGACGTGTATCATACGGCTCTTGCTAAATTGGAAGAAGACCTGGCATTAAATGAAGAGGAGATGAAGGAAACCAATAGGAAAATATCTAACTCCTCGTACGCTATGGATAAGCTCGTTGCAACTTGTTGTAAATCAGCAGATTTATGGGAGAGAGGGGGGCTGGATATTAAGCGAAGAGTGCAAAATCTGGTCTTCCCAGAGGGGGTTTTTTGGAATAACGAAAACAGGGAATATCTAACTAATGTAGAGAATAAGATGTTCTCTGTAATCCGCAGAATATCAGCTCTTTATGATACTGAAAAAGGACTGCCTCTCCACGAAGCAGTCCCTTTGTGCGGGCGAAGGGACTCGAACCCATACGCACTAGGCACTAGATCCTAAGTCTAGCTTGGCTACCAATTACAACACGCCCGCGGGGGGACTGCAAATATAGCAAAAACTTTGGTGTTTTTTTGTTATATTAGCAAATCGTATTCATTATGCACTCTGGCGGCGGATATACTAGAACCTGGAACAGCATAAGGAACAGCACCGTGGCGGTGCTGCTCCAGTTTATATCCTTGCTCGTAGGGTTCTTCTCCCGGAAAATCTTCCTGGATTACCTTGGCACGGAGGTAATGGGCCTCAACAGCACCGCGGCCAGCCTTCTGGGATTCCTGAACATAGCGGAACTCGGCATAGGCGCCGCCATCTCGGTAACGCTCTACAAGCCCATATTCCAGGAAGACAGGCAGACCATAAAGGAAATAGTGGCGCTGCAGGGCTGGCTTTACCGGAAGATAGCCTGGTTCATCATAATAGGAAGCGCCGTCCTGATGTGCTTCTTCCCTAGAATCTTCTCCAAGATGGAGCTGCCTATGTGGTATGCATACGCCACGTATGCCGTGCTCCTGTTCAGTTCCCTCCTCAGTTATTTTGTAAATTACAAGCAGATACTCCTTTCGGCCGACCAGAAAGAGTACAAGATCCAGTTCAGTTTCCGCTTGATTTCAATTTTCAAACTGGTGGCCCAGGCCCTTGCGGTAAAGTTCCTGGCCACCCCTTACGTCTGGTGGCTGGCGCTGGAAGTGGCGTTCGCGATCGTGGCGTCGTACTTCCTTAACAGGGTCATATACAAGGACTATCCCTACTTGAAAGGAGATGTGGAAAATGCCGGAGAACTCAGACACAAGTTCCCGGATGTGGTAACCAAGGTCAAGCAGCTGTTCTTCCATAAAATCGGAGGCTTCGTGCTTACGCAGACCAGCCCCATCATAATCTATGCGTATGCTTCGCTCACGCTGGTTGCTCTGTACGGCAACTATATGCTCATCACAAACAACCTGAATTACCTGATGGCGGCGATGTTCGCCGGCTTGGGCGGAAGTGTCGGCAATATGATAGCTGAAGGGAACAGGCTGTTGATCCTGAAGGTTTTCAAGGAACTCTTCTCGTCCCGTTTCCTGGCCGTGATGGTGTGCAGCATATGTCTATGGCTCCTGGCCGATCCTTTCATAAAGGTGTGGCTGGGTGCGGAATATCTCCTTGACAGAACCACTCTGCTGCTTATCATCATAATATTCTTCCTGGGAGCTATGAGAGTGGTGGTGGATACTTTTATTAGTTCCTACGGTTTGTTCCAGGATATATGGTCGCCAGTGGCTGAGGCTGTCCTCAATTTGGGATTCTCCATCGGTTTGGGGTATTTCTACGGACTCCACGGTATCCTGACAGGAGTTATCATAAGCCAGATTCTCATCATTTTCACCTGGAAGCCATATTTCCTGTTTACCAGGGGTATGAAAGAACCCATATGGATATATATAGTCCTGTATCTCAAGCATCTGTTGGCGGGAGCCGTCTGCTTTTTCGCGGTCCGTTTCCTCAGCGGCCTGATTCCCATAGACCCGTCTTCCGGAATCTGGCACTTCATCCTCTATGCCGTCATCGTTTTCATATGCAGTTCTCTCATCCTCGGAGGGCTGTTGTATGCGACAGAATTCGGAATGCGGTCCTTCGTCAGGAGGATGCTTACCGTATGCGGACTGATCAAACAGGAATCCGATAACGCTTAAACTAGTCTTATGGAAAAGGATAAAGCAAAGTATGATTATTTGATTGTGGGCTCCGGCCTTTACGGTGCCCTTACTGCCTGGAAGGCCAACAGGGAGGGGAAGAAATGCCTGGTGATAGACCGCAGTCCCCATCCTGGAGGCAACCTGTACTGTGACAGTATCGAGGGCATAAACGTCCATACATACGGCCCCCACATTTTTCATACTTCCAACAAGAGAGTATGGGATTTCGTGAATTCCCTGGTCCCTTTCAACAATTTCATAAACTGTCCGCTGGCCAATTACAAAGGGGAACTGTACAATCTGCCGTTCAATATGAACACCTTCCACCAGATGTGGGGTGTGACCACTCCTGCCCAGGCCGAGGCCATAATCCGCGAGCAGAAACGTGAGGTGCAGGGAGAGCCTTCCAACCTGGAAGAGCAGGCAGTGAGCCTGGTGGGGCGTGACATATATGAGAAGCTTGTGAAAGAATACACCCAGAAGCAGTGGGGGCGCGAGTGCAGGGATCTTCCGGCATTTATTATCAAGCGCCTTCCAGTACGATATGTCTACAACAATAATTATTTCAACGACACGTACCAGGGAGTCCCAATAGGAGGCTACAACAAACTGATAGAAGCCTTGCTGGAGGGAATCGAGGTACTTACGGGGGCGGACTTCTTCGAGGACAGGGAGTATTGGGAAAACCTTGCCGACAACATAGTCTTCACCGGACGTATCGACGAGTTCTATGGATTCCGCTTCGGCAAACTGGACTACAGGACGGTGAGCCTGAAGACTGAAGTCCTGGAACAACCCAATTTCCAGGGGAATGCCGTGGTTAACTACACTTCCAAGGACGAGCCGTTCACCAGGATCATAGAGCATAAGCATTTCGAGATGTTCGGCGACGCTGTCTATGCGCGCCCTAAGACTGTGATATCAAAGGAATACCCTTGCGAATGGAGTGAGGGGAAAGAACCGTTCTATCCGGTAAACGACAAGAAAAACACCCATATCTACCAACAATACAAAGAACTTGCTGACAAGGAAACTAACGTGGTGTTCGGAGGCCGCCTGGCGGAGTACAAGTACTACGATATGGCTCCTATAGTGGAGAAAGTATTGGACCTGAAGTAATTATGCCCTCTGTTAGCGTAGTAATACCTGTGTATAAGGTGGAGCGGTACATCGAAAGGTGTGCCCGAAGCCTTTTCAGCCAGACTCTCGAGGATATTGAATATATCTTCGTCAATGACTGTAGTCCGGACCGATCCGTGGAAATAATGGAGAAGGTCCTGGAGGATTTCCCCCAAAGGAAATCACAGGTTAAGGTTATCTCCAATACGGAAAACAGAGGAGTATCCTATACCCGTATGACAGGTGCCGAGAACGCTACGGGAGATTTCGTCATTCATTGTGACAGCGATGACTGGCCCGATCCTGAAATGTACTCTAAGATGTATTCCAAAGCCGTTTCCGAGAACTTGGATATGGTCATATGCGGAGCGCGTAGAGTTTACCCGGACAGCAGTTCCGTTACAATGCGAGGCATTACCAGCACGGACGACCTGTTGGAGTCTCTGCTGTATCTGGATGTCTTTACCTATACCTGGAACAAGCTTGTAACACGAAAGGCATACGCAAACGATATCAGGTATCCCGAACACAATATGCTGGATGACGCTCCTTTGATGATACAACTGGCATATCACTGTCGCAACTGGGGCTTTATCGAAGAGAGCCTCTATAATTATTACTATTGCCCGGACAGTATCAGCTCTGCCTGGGATTCGATGGAAAAGGTAGAGCAGATCCATGCCAACATTGAACTTGTCTTTTCTTTCCTTGAGAGCAAGGGCCTGAGTGAACAGTATGGGCGTGCGATAATGCATCTCAAATGCTGGACTAAGTTCGCTGCGCTCCAGCTGCCTCGGAAGTATTACCTGAACTTATACCCTGAGGCCAATATACCTTTCTTTTTCGACAATCGTTTTACAGTTGTAGAACGTATGGGGCATTTGACCAAGATACTTGGAATACACGGCATATCAAAACCATTCAAACATAAGAGATGACACCCGCGGTAAGCGTCATAATACCCGTCTACAACGTAGAGAAATATATAGGGGAGTGTGCCCGGAGCCTGTTTGAACAGACTCTGCGGGATGTCGAGTTCATTTTCGTGAATGACGCTACTCAGGACGGTTCAATGGAGAGGCTGCGCAAGGTGATAGAGGCATACCCTCAGCGTGCGGAAAGAGTCAAGATAGTGATGAAGCCCGTGAACGAAGGCCTTCCGGCTGCCCGCAGGAGCGGCCTTGAACTGGCCGAAGGAGAGTACGTGGCGCATTGCGACAGCGATGACTGGATGGAGCCGGACATGCTGGAGCGAATGTATCGGGAGGCGCGTGCCTATGACGCGGACGCCGTAGTCTGCGCATGGTTTAGGGACAATGAGTCATTCCCGACAAAGTATGTCCTTCAAGGGGAGAACTGCAGGGACTTCATCCTGAGCGATATGATAGCAGTGGGCGAGATGCAGTCAGTCTGGCGCTTTATGGTAAAGAGGGATATCTATTCCAAGGGTGTGGAGTTCCCACGCTACAACCAGGGAGAGGATCATGCCTTGATGGTTCAGCTGGCATATAATTGCAAAAGTATCTATTGCGTCGGGCAACCGCTGTATCATTGGCGTACAAATATGGCTTCCATCACAAACGCTCCGTCTTCGCAGGCTGTAGAGCGTCGTTTCCATGGCGCCCGCGCCAATGCGAAGATGGTGGAGGCTTTTCTGGCCAAGAAGGGAGAGTCGGACAGATATGCTCAACAATTGATGGCCTTGAAACTTTATAGCATGTTCTACTTGAGGCCCCTCCTGCGCGAAGGGGAGGCCGTAGCCGAGTGGCGCAGCGCCTTCCCGGAGATAAAAGGCAAGGTTTTATCCAATAATCATATTAAATTTGCCCAAAAGGTAGAGTATCTGATGGTCCGTTGCTGCCCTGCGGCCATAGTCAAAATGGTATACAAATGGAGAAAAGGCTCTCGATAATCATCCCGTCCTACAATATGGCGCATCTCCTGCCACGCTGTCTGGACTCCCTTATAGCTTCCGGTGTCCCGGAGGCTTTCGAGGCCATAGTGGTGAACGACGGCAGCAAGGACGACACTCTTGAGGTGGCTCTCCGTTATAGGGACGCCCATCCGGAGTGCATACGGGTGATAGACAAGCCTAACGGCAATTACGGCTCCACCATAAACGCAGCCCTGCCCCAGGCCAGAGGCAAGTACGTGAAGATCCTGGATGCTGACGACTGGTTCTCCTCCGAGGCCCTTGCAAAGTTCGTAGATGAACTGGCCGGCACCGACGCCGATATGGTTGTCACTCATTTCACCCAGATCCACCCCAAGGGCGTGAAAGAACTTGCCAAGTACAATCTCTATGGCAAGGAGCCCTACGAGTACGGGAAGACCTACCCTCTGGACGAAGTGCTCTCGGGGGGATACATCCGCTTTTTCCTGATGCACTCCCTTACCTATAAGACAGAGTTGCTCCTGAAGAACGGATACCGCCAGACCGAGGGCTGCTCGTATACAGATCTTGAATGGGACGTTTATCCGCTGTTCTATTCCCGTGACATTGTCTTTTTCGACACCAACCTGTACCAGTACAACCTGGACAGGGAAGGGCAGACTATGGACCCCAAGGTGCTGTCACGCAGCCTGGACCAGTTGGGCAGGGTCACGGAGAACATCCTCGGCTTTTACGAGAAGTATCCCAGGGAGCAGCTGTCGCCGGAACGGAAGGCATTCCTGGACCAGTTCTACCGTAACAGGATACGCTTGATGGCAAAGAGTTACCTGCTGGATCTGCCCCGGGATATGTTCGACGCGCAGGAGTTTGCCAAAGTTGACGTCAAATTGCAGGAGCATATGGAGAAACTGGGTCTGGAACCCATCAAGTTGTTTCCGGCCAACAAAATAATAAGGGTGGACGCCTACAAGTATTGGAAGAAACACCGCAGCCGCCTGCCAAAGGCGCTTGAGGCGGTCAATTCCGCAGCCGACAAGATAATGACCTCTCTTTACAGAGTTATATTCAGATAAATAGTGTGTACTATGCCGAAACTGTTGTTCATACGTTACAAACGGGTCAAGAACATCCTCGAAGGCGGCGAGGTTGTAAGCCGCAGGAACCTGGAGGCCTTGGAACAGGTTTTGGGAAAGGAGAACGTGGAAGTCATATACATCCACGACGAGAAGACCAGGAAGAAAAGCCGTGTGATCGGTTCCTATTTCCTTCTGAGGAACTATTTCTACGGCCTGACCCCCAAGAGGGCGGCGTCCATAGTTGACAAGGCTATGGATTACGATTACCTGTGGATTGACCGCAGCGTTTTCGGCATTATTGCGCGCAAGGCACGTCATGCGGGCTACAAGGGCAAGATCATAACATTCTTCCACAACATAGAACCGGTATTCTTTGACGCCAAGCTTCCCAAGTGGCTGGTGGGCCGCAGGGTGGTGCTCAGTTGCGCAAAGCACAACGACGCATACTGCTGCAAGTACGCTGACGTAGTGGTGACTCTCAACGAGAGGGATTCCCACAATCTGGCAAAGATGTACGGAAGGCAGTCTGATTTTGAGGCTCCGGTAATGTTCAAGGACCGTTATGCCAAGGACATATATCCCCTTGGAAACATTCCTGCGAAGCCATTGTGCGTATTCCTGGGATCCTTTTTCCCTGCAAACGTCCAGGGCATAGAGTGGTTCGTCCGCGAGGTGTATCACAATGTGGACATAAGCCTCAAGATAGTGGGCAAGGGAATGGACAAGTTGAAGATTGTCGGCAAGGACTGGCTGTCCCCGGAGATAGAGATTATCACCGATGCTCCGCAGCTGGAGCCTTATTTCCTGCAGGCGGACATAATGGTGATCCCCATCTTCAAGGGCAGCGGAATGAAGGTCAAAACCTGCGAATCCCTGATGTTCGGCAAGAATATCCTGGCCACCGACGAGGCGTGGGAAGGTTACGAACTGGATTATGACCGCGCAGGAGGCCGCTGCAACGAGGCGTGGGAGTTCATCCAGAGAATCAAGGACCTGGTGAAGGCCCCTGCTCCGCGTTTCAATTCTTATTCGAGGGAAGTGTTCCTGAACAAGTATTCAGACGCCCAGGCACCCGCTCTTTTCAGAAAGATCCTGGGCTAGACTCTCGCTATCGCATCGACCATTTTCCCCCAGGAGTACTTTTGCTTCTGGGAAGCTATGCCTGTTGAGAAGTCGGGTCTTTGGGAAGCGAATCTCACAAGAGCGTCAGCTATGGCAGGCACCGAGGGCTCTGCCACGTATCCTGCGACTCCGTCGGGAACAATCTCCGGAAGGCCGCCGACGCGTGTCACCAGCATAGGCTTGTCAAAATGATACGCTATCTGGGTTATTCCACTCTGTGTGGCTGTCTTGTAAGGCTGGACTACCAGGTCCGCCGCACAGAAATAGTAGCGCACCATATCGTCAGGGATGTATTCGGGCCGCATCACGACCCTGTCTCCAAGGGCTTCTATGGCTTCCGAGTACTTTTCAGGGTTTGAATAGAATTCCCCGGCAACGATGAGCTTCAGGTCGGGGAACTGACTGAAACGCTGGTCTGCAAAAGCTTCCAGCAGCCAGTCCAAGCCTTTGTAATCCCTTATCAGGCCGAAGAACAACAGGTACCTCTTGTCTGCGTCCAGCCCCAGTCTTGCCAGAGCCTCTTCTCTTGGAACCAGAGCGCCGAAATGGTCATACAGAGGGTGCGGGCACATTACTGAAGGCTTCTGAGGGACGAATGACCGTATGTCGCCGAGGACTGATTCTGACATTGTGACAAAGGCGTCCACGGAGTTGCAGAAAAATCTGCTGAAGAACTTGTCTCCCGGCTTATGCTCGTGAGGTATGAGGTTGTGGACAAGCCCGATGCACCTGGCGCCGGACTTTCTTGCGATGCGCGCCACGGTACCCATCGCGGGAGCCATAAACGGCATCCAGAAGGCGAAGATTATCTTATCTGCCTTCATCTTGCGGAGTCTCAGTCCGGTCCTGATCCAGTTGAAAGGATTGCAGGAATTGAGCATTCTGGATATCTGAAGGCCTTCTGGGGCCGGGCCTTCTGAGTACTGGGTCTTTCCCGGGAAAAGGAAAGACGGATACTGAAGGGTGAAGGTGACCAGCCGTACGTCGGCGCCACGGGAGGCGAATTCTGCCGCCAGCCTATCGCTGAAGGCGGAGATTCCGCCCCTGTAGGGGTAGGCGGGACCTACGATTATGATTTTTTCCGAACGGCTTTCCATATTCCAAATGCCACTGCCAGTGCCGTGGAAAGATACATTATGATTATGCAGATGATTGCCAGGGTGTCTCCCTTGTGTACGCTGTCAGGGTCGAATGTGAAATTAATGGTGTGCTCGCCTGCAGGGACGTTCATTGCCCGCAGAAGGTAGTCAGCCCTGAAATAATCGGCCTTCTGGCCGTCGATTGTGGCTTTCCACCCGTAGGGGTAGTAGATTTCAGAGAAAACCACGGTGCCCGGCTGGGAAGTCTTTACCGAATAGTCGATGCTCTTGGGTGTATATGAAGTGAGCTCGATCTGTGCGTCAGGGGCTGTTCCCGGATTCAGGTTTCCGGCCAGTGAAGCGAATTCCCTGTCTATGACGGCAACCTCTTTAAGGTCTATCTGGTTAAGGGCGTCGCTCTCCTGGTTGGCGTTGTCGACCACTTTTATTTGTGATACGAACCAGGCGTGTCCCATTGCGTCAGGATTCAGGTACGGAGTAGGCTCTCCGTTCTGGTCGGCAGATATTATATACTTGGTGTTGAGCATATTGATTGCCGGCATGTGCATCTGGGACAGGTGCTCGTCTATGAGGTCCTGGTAGCGGCGAAGCTTGGCGGCGTGATATCCGCCTATGGATTCCAG
>JAGCVB010000012.1 GCA_017962585.1 Bacteroidales bacterium | reverse complement strand
CGGAAGGGGAGCCTCCGCGCTGCAAGTGTCCCAATATGGACACCCGCACGTCGTACTGAAGGTCCTCCGCGCGTACGCGTTCCGCGTAATGCATCGCTCCGCCGTCCTTCTCTGAAACCAGCACTATGCTGCTGTTCTTGCTCTTGCGGATGCCTCGTCCTATGAATGAGGCCAGCTGGTCGATGTCGGTGTTGGCCTCGGGGATGATGGCGGCCTCCGCTCCGGCGGCGATGGCGCTGTTCTGCGCCAGGAAGCCGGCGTCGCGTCCCATCACTTCCACGAAGAAGATACGGTCGTGGCTGGTTGCGGTGTCGCGGATCTTGTCCACGCAGTCCATAATGGTGTTGAGGGCGGTGTCGTAGCCTATGGTGTAGTCTGTGCCGTAGAGGTCGTTGTCAATGGTGCCGGGCAGGCCCACGATGGCTATCTCGTGCTCGCGGGCGAGCTCCTGGGCTCCTGACAGGGAGCCGTTGCCTCCGATTACGATAAGGGCGTCTATCTTGTATTTGCGGAGGTGCTCATACGCCTTGGTACGGCCTTCCGGGGTGCGGAATTCCTCGCTGCGGGCGGTCTTGAGTATGGTTCCGCCCCTCTGTATGGTGCTGCTCACGCTCTCGTTGGTGAGTTCCTTTATCTCGCCGTTGATGAGGCCTTCCCAGCCCCTGTAAATGCCGTAAACCTTCCAGCCTGCGAAGATGGCGGAGCGTGTGACAGCCCTGATTGAGGCGTTCATTCCAGGGGAATCTCCTCCGGACGTAAGTACTCCAATTGTCTTGATATCTTTCATTTATGGACTCTGTTTTTTAATTGACAATCAAAATTACTAACTTAGCACGATTTTTAGATACGATTTGTAAAAAAAATTCACCAGAAGACCTAAATAATGACACAGGCAGTAGAGCAAGCTATAGACAGCATACAGGTAACCCTCAATGCCGGGGGAATGAACACTATAAACATAGTCCTGGCTTTCGTGATGTTCGGAGTGGCCCTTGGAATAAAGCCCAGGATGTTCGTAGACGTCTTTAAAAATCCAAAATCAGTTATACTGGGAGTCATCTGCCAACTGGTAATCCTCCCGTTGTTCACATTCCTTCTGACCCTTGCCCTGGGGCCGTCAATTTCGTGGAGCATGGCTCTGGGAATGATCCTGGTGGCCTCCTGCCCGGGCGGAAACATATCCAACTTCATGAGTTCGCTCTCAAAGGCGAACATTGAGCTGAGCGTTTCCCTTACGGCAATCAGCACGGCCCTGGCAGTGATTATGACCCCGTTCAATTTCTGGCAGTATGGCAACCTTTACCTTAAGCTTGCCAACATAGCGGGTGAGGTGCCTGCCCTCAGGATTCCTCTCTGGGATGTCTTCAAGACCATTTTCATCCTCCTTGGAATTCCGCTTACGCTGGGAATCCTCACTTCCCACTATCTGCCTAAACTGGCTGAGAAACTCAAGAAGCCTTTCCAGTATGCCAGCATAATCTTCTTTCTGGTAATGGTAGTCCTTTCCTTTGTGGGAAATATGGAAGCATTCCTGAAATGTATCAAGTACATTTTCCTGATTGTGCTCCTGCATAACTTCCTTGCACTTGCAATAGGATTCAGCGTCGGAACCATATTCAAGGTACCTTATAAGGACCGCCGCACTCTTACGATAGAGACCGGTATCCAGAACAGCGGCCTTGGACTTGTGCTCCTGCTTGGCACACAGATATTTACAAACCTCCCGCCTCACGGGGGAATGCTTGTCATAACAGCCTGGTGGGGAGTATGGCACATCATAAGCGGACTCGCGGTAAGCGCAGTCTTCAACCGAAGGGAATTCAAACTTTTGAAAAATGCATAAACTATGGGAAAAAAGCACGGGTTACAACCTTCTGTGGGTGTACTCCTATGCGTGTATCTGGCGGAGTTTCAGTTCAATCAAAGTTGAGGGAAGGGAGCAGTTCCCTACGGACGGCCCTGTAATACTGGCCTCCAATCATTGTTGTACAATGATGGATCCCCTGGTCCTGCTTTATGCTTTCAAGAGTAAGGTGGCTTTCGGAGCCAGGGCGGACATATTCCGCAAGCCCAAGGCCAACAAGGCCCTGCGCTGGCTGCGAATAGTTCCGCTGGCGCGTGAGCGCGACGGAATGTCCGCGGTAAGCGGAAACCAGCAGATATTCGAGGAGATTGTGGAATGCCTTGACCATCAGGTTCCTTTCTGCCTATACGTAGAAGGCACTCACCGGCCGCAGAGAGAAATCCAGCGTCCCATCAAGAAGGGCGTTTTCAGGCTCGCAGAGCTCGCTGAAACCGAGACTGGCAAGAAGATATACATTATGCCTGTAGGCCTCACATACGGCGACTTTTTCCGCTATATGAAGCCGGTAAAGATCCGCTTCGGTAAACCTATTCCGCTTGACGAAGTCAGGGACATGAATTCCAAGGACAGGCTGGAGATGCTGGGAGACAGGATCCAGGACCTGGTTGACAGGGAAGTGCCGGAGCGCAATCACGGATTGATAGTCCCGCGCGTACTGCTGGCCCTGCTCACCCTTCCGTTGTTCGCAGCCTGCGCAGTGCTCAGCAGCCCCATCCTCATCCTTACCGCAATTTTCCTCCGCAAGGTCAAGGACAAGGCGTGGAACAATACCGTACGCTTTGCCTGCAGCCTCATATTCTTTGTACTGTGGCCTTTCCACAGCCTTTTCTACCTTCTTTTGAATTATTACCAAGATCTAATAGAAGATATAAAGCGATGAAACGTCTTGTTTTCTCATTGATGGTATCCCTGGCCTGCCTCAGCGCTGCAGCTCAGGACATTGTAAAGACCGGTCTCAATTTCGGACCTCTTCCGGTTGTAGCATTCGATGCAGACAAAGGCCTCCAGTATGGAGCCCTTCTGAACATCTACAACTTTGGAGACGGAAGCAACTACCCTAACTATAATTCCAAGATTTATGCGGAGGCTTCGTTCTTCACCAAGGGTTCTTCGCTTTTCAACCTGTCCTACGACGCCAAAGAACTCATACCTGGCATCCGCTGGTCTACCGCTGTGTCCCTTGCTCTTGACAAGGCTATGGATTTCTACGGTTTCAACGGATATCAGTCGTATTACGACTATCAGAAGGTGGCTGACGGCAAGTCTGGTGATTCCTTCATCTTCACCCCTTTCTACAAAGTATCCCGTAAGCAGCTCCTTATCAAGACCGACTTCATCGGCGACATTACCGAGCATTTCAAATGGGAAGCCGGTTACCACGCCAGCTGGTTCAAAGAGGGCGCGATAGACCGTGACAGCATAAACAAGGGTAAGGAAGACAGCCAGGTTTTCCCTGCCAATGTAGAGACTCTCTATGAATTGTACAGGTATTCAGGCGTCATCTCCAATGAAGAGGCCGGTGGCGGCTTATCCAGTGGAATACGTCTCGGCCTGGTTTACGATTCACGAGACAAGGAGGGCGCTCCTACTCGCGGAATCTGGGCTGAAGGCCATATCCACGCCGCGCCCAAGTGGCTTGGAACCAAGAATCCGTTCTACCGTTACTCCCTCACTTTCAGGCAGTACCTGCCTGTTATCAAGAACGACGTCCTGACTTTCGCGTATCGTCTCAACTATGAGGGAACCTTCGGCAAGAATGCCCCTTATTACGTGCTTCCGTACATCACCGTTATGGGAGAGAACTATGACCGTGACGGAATGGGCGGATACCGTACCGTCCGCGGTATGCTCCGCAACAGGGTTGTGGGCCTGGATATGTTCACTTATACCGCTGAGATGCGCTGGCGCTTTGTCCGCTTCAAGGCTTTCAACCAGAATATCGCCCTGGGCCTGAGCGCCTTCAGCGACGGCTCAGTGGTAACCCGCGGAAGGGATATGTCCAATATCGAGCATCTGGCAGCCAGTCTGAGACCTCTGGTCAAAGGCCAGGAAAAGGACAGCCTTCACGTCACTATGGGCGCCGGGTTCCGCTTCATCATGAACGAGAACTTCATAGTTGCCTTCGAATACGGTATGCCTCTGAGCCATTTCCAGAAGAACAGTCCGGTATATAACCAGGACGGCACCGGGGCTATGTACATCAACATTGGCTACTTGTTCTAAATTTCTCCGATTTAATTTGGATTTTTAAGAACAAAACAATACCTTTGCAAACCCTAATCGGGCGGAGGACTTGTTAGCTCAGTTGGTAGAGCATCACACTTTTAATGTGGGGGTCTCGGGTTCGAGCCCCGAACAGGTCACAAAAGAGATACCAGCACTCTTAGCTCAGCTGGTAGAGCAGCTGACTCTTAATCAGCGGGTCTAGGGTTCGAGTCCCTAAGAGTGCACAAAAGGTCGCAGAAATGCGACCTTTTTCGTTTTATGCCCTCTGGCAATTCTATTCTGACAGGTAGTTCAGGGTATCCCGGATCAGACGTTCTATCTCGTTGTAGTCGACGATGGTTTCAAGGGGGAATCCGAAGGAGGCCACCTTGTAGTTCTTGCCTTTGAATCTTACTGCGGCAGGAACGTTGTTCCCGGAGTACCTCATTGTGGTTGCGCCGTTCTCGTCGGCAGGGACAATGCCGTCAGGATTCTCAACCTGATAGATGACCCTGTTGCGTTTCTGATGGAAGGATATGGCTTTGCCTCCCGCTATTGGAACAACCTCTCCGGTATAGGATCCGTGGCCTGTGTGCCATTTGTAACCCAGGACAGTCTGGACGAACTCTTTGTCAAGTTCCCTGCGCTCCTTGTCAATCTGTATGGGGAAGACCCTGTCCCAGACATCAGTGGCAATGTTGGCGCCTGATATTATCACGTTGCCGCCTCCGGAGGTGTAATCCTTGATAACTGTCTGAAGTTCCGTGGGGAATACAGAGTAACGCGTGCTCTCAATACCTGTAGGTACGGTAACCTGCTTTCCGCAGATGATGTCCACTATGGAGGATCCCTTGCCCAGTGAAGGGTCTGCTTCCCAAGCCTGAACGGAAACGCTGTAGAAAGGCCTTCCCGCCGCCATCAGCGCGCGTCCGTGGATTATGGCATAGTCGAATGTGTTGCCTGGGACAATTGTGCCGGCGTGCTCTATGCTGCTGCCTCCGAATCCCGGATTGTCGTCGTCCAGCCATTCCATATCGCGTCTGAATTCATATACCTCTCCGCTGAAGGAAAGGTCGTTGACGTAACCCACACCTCCGTCTTCCTGATAGAGGAAACCTCCGTATGTTTCGGAGTCGAACCAGGTAGGTCCTGAGAGGCGGTCGAAGTTGTTCACTACCAATACGGAACCGCCCTTGGCGTTTTCGGGAATTCCTATGCTTACTATATGCGAGGGGAAACTCTTGCCTCCGTCGTTCACTGCCACCACCCTGAAACTGTATATGTGGCCTTTCTCGCAGGTGACAGGTACCGACAGGAACCCGTCTTCTCCTGCTGCGGCTTCCACCGCCTTGCCTCCGTCGAACACTCCGTCGTCAACCCTTGTGTAAACTATATAACTCTTTGCCACGGCGGTGGGCTCGAAGGGATCTTCCGTCGGTTTCCATTTGAGGACGGCATTGCCGGACAGTCCGGGCGAAACAGCCAGGGAATTGACTGGAAGAGGCTGTACCACGTATTCGCGGCTGTATTCGTTGCTGAGGAATTTGAGGACGCCTTTATAGATGGCACGGGCCAGGTCAAACTTGAAGGTGGGGTTGAGGCCGTACTGCATATCGGACAGGT
Organism: Bacteroidales bacterium; assembly: GCA_017962585.1. Taxonomy (GTDB): domain Bacteria; phylum Bacteroidota; class Bacteroidia; order Bacteroidales; family UBA932; genus Cryptobacteroides. The sequence continues at coordinate 6,852 of JAGCVB010000012.1, read as the reverse complement.
TCTGGTGTGACAGGCTCTCGATTATGATGCCTGGAACTGATGTGGTGCGGCTCTCGCTGTATGAACGGTCGTAGGTTTCCCTCCGGCTCCATTCCTTGTTGTAGCGTGCGCGTATGTCGTTGCATATCTGGCTCTGTACCAGGTCTGCCAGCGTACGGCACAGGTAACGGCTCCTGCCGTCGGGAAGGGTTGTCTTACCGTCTGCGGTGAGCGTATATATTGCCAGGGTGCCGATTATGGAATCGTTGGGGGCCAGTCCGGCATCGGAATGTATGCCCAGGGATACGTCTATGGGTATCTTGAGTCCCTCTTTCTGAGGATTGAAACTGCTTCCACCAGTAAGGTGTGTCACCCAGGCACCGCGCCCGGCAAGGTCCTTTGTATAGTCTCCATCCCAGTTGTCGGTAAGTTCAGGACCCTCTCCTGCCCACTGCAGCCAATATAATGCGCCTTCCAGATAACTTGCAAGTCCTGAAGTGGTATAACTGCTCTGGGGTGCGCTGCCGAGCCCTCGGGCTGTCTTGCCCACGCCGCCGCCAATCTTCACGGCATCTGCCGAGACGATGGCGTCGGCAGGCTTTGTCCTGCCCTCCGGATAAACGTTGTCCAGGGTAACGCTGCCTTCTTCGCCAAAGTCGAATGTCCCCAGATAGATCCAGGTTCCTCCTCCCATTCTCTGATTCACATAGAACTCAGTCTTGCCTGCTGCGTGATTGACTGTATAGTGAGCCGCGTCGGTGCTGTTCCTCTGGGTCTTATATGAGACATAAACCGCATAGCTGCCTTTCACGGGAGGGTTGAAACTCCATTTTGCAGTCCGGACCTCTTCATTGCCGGAAGATACGCACAATGTCTCTTTGGCGGTTCCTGCCTTGAACGGGTTGTCCCCCAGCATATAGGTTCTCTTGGAGTCAGCGAATCCTGTACCGGCGTTGCTCCAGAGTCCGCCTTCCTCTGAATATGAGCCTACCCTGCGGGTGACGCCGCTGCGTTCCCCGGTGAAGGAAGGATCGTTGTCTACGATTATCTCATATGACTGGGTGTCACGCTCGCGCGGAGTCATCACGTAAGCGCCCGCATTCTCCAGCATAGGGATGAGGAAGGGGAGGACGATACTCTGCGTGTATATGTCCTCGATGGTGCCGTGCATAGGCGCGCGCTGCCACTCCCATCTGTCCGTCTCTTCTTCGAAGTAGCGCCCGTGGCTCTGCCAGAGAGCGATATGTCGCCCGTCGAGCCCCTTGGGGGCCTTGACGGCGTCCTTGCGCGTCACCAGAGGTGTGATGCGCGGAGCGGGGTAGTGGTAAGTGTTCTCGGACGGCTTTCCGTCAAACCCTAGTTCAGGTGTCACGTAGGCAGTAAGATTGTTTCGCCGTACATATATGTTGCCTACTGTTAAGTTGGAATACTCTGGCGGGAAAAGGCTGGTAAGGGTTGCCTTGAACCAGTTTATGTCCCTGCTGTGCCAGGGATAGTCTCCCAGTTCCACGCTGAAATAGAAATCCAGTTGTGAAGAGCGCTTAAGGACGCGGTCTATGGTCATCTTGGTGAAGACGGTGGTACGTTCTTCAAGCAGCGTCCTAAGAGAGTCACAGACGGGCTTGAAAGCGTTTTTTGAGACCTCCTGCGCCTCGGCCTTGAAGCACACGAGGGTCAGGGCAAGCAGTATAGTCCAGATACTTTTTCTCATCTCTTCTTTCGGGCTTTGAAGGAAACCAGGATGTAGTTGAGGATAAGGGTGAATACGGAACTGATGGCCAGCGCCATCGAATCTGCCTTGAAGTCCATCAGGTCGCCGGTCCTGTATTTCAGGTGGGTCTGTATCACTTCGGTACCGGCGGCAATGGCGCAGCCTATTCCGAAAATTATGAGTATGTGCAGCAGTGCCTTTGGAAAGTGCCTGGTGATGGGAGAGAACGTCAGGTACATAAGGAAGGGGAAAGGCATGAACATCACGAAATGAACGAACTTGTCTGCCGGGAAACCCCATATCTTCCTTATATGCGGGAGGCTTTGGAACTTATAGAAACACAGGTACATTACCGCTGCCAGGTATACCAGCAGCAGGAAGCCGAAGAATATGCGCCAGCCTTTTTTCATCCTTTACAGTGCCTGCATGTCGTAAAACTTCTTGTAATAGCCGTCTTTTTCTATCAGCTGGTCGTGCTTGCCGCGCTCCACTATGCGGCCTTCGTCCAGGACTATAATCTCGTCGGCGTTCTTGACGGTGGAGAGCCTGTGGGCGATGGCCAGCGTGGTGCGGTGGCTCATAAGCCTTTCCAGGGCCTCCTGCACGGCTCGCTCGGACTCGGTGTCCAGCGCTGCCGTTGCCTCGTCCAGGATGAGGATGGGAGGGTTCTTGAGCACGGCGCGGGCTATGCTTATCCTCTGGCGCTGGCCGCCGCTGAGCTTGACGCCGCGGTCACCTATGTTGGTGTCGTAGCCTTCCTCCTTCTCCATTATGAAGTCGTGGGCGTTGGCTATCTTGGCGGCGGTGATCACCTGCTCGCGCGTGGCGTTCTCCACGCCGAAGGCTATGTTGTTGAAAATGGTGTCGTTAAACAGGATGGGATCCTGGTTGACATTGCCCATGAGCGAACGCAGGGACGCTATGGTTATGCCACGGATGTCCTTCCCGTCTATGCAGATGCTGCCATCGGAGATGTCGTAGAAGCGGGGGATAAGGTCAGCGAGGGTAGATTTGCCCGCGCCGGAGGAACCCACAATGGCTATGGTCTTGCCTTTCTCAATCTCCAGGTCTATGTCCTTGAGAACATCGCGGTTGCCGTCGGGATACCTGAAACTTACGCCCTTGAAACTGATGCCCTTGTCAAAGCCCTGGATGTCAACTGCGTCAGGAGCGTCCTTTATGGGGTTCTCGCTCTCCAGTATCTTGTTTATCCTCTCCATGGAGGCCATGCCCTTAGGGATGCTGTAAGCGGCCTTGGAAAGGTCCTTGATGGGGGCTATGATGCTGTAGAGGATGACCATGAAGAAAATGAACGTAGGCGCGTCTATGGGGGCGTTGTCCTTGAGGATGAGGGTGCCTCCGAACCAGAGCACCACAGCAATCATGAACGTGCCGAGGCATTCGCTCACTGGATGGGCCGATGCCTGCCTGGTGGCCACGCGGCTGTTCTTGATGCGCATGTTCTCAATTATTTTGAAGAACCGCTTTCCCATCTTCTTCTCTGCCAGGAACGCCTTTATCACGCGGAGGCCGCCCAGGGTCTCGTCCACCTGGCTCATTGTGTCGCTCCAGAGGGCCTGTGCCTCCAGGGACTGCTCCTTGAGTTTGCGTCCGATAGCGCCCATAAGCCAGAGCATCAGGGGAGCGAACACTATGGTAAACAGCGTGAGCTGCCAGGATATGATGAGCATCGCGGCAAAGTATCCTATGATGAGGATGGGGTTCTTGATGAACATATCCAGCACTCCGGTGACGGAGTTCTCTATTTCCTGGACGTCACCGCTCATCCTGGCTATTATGTCGCCTTTTCTTTCCTGAGAGAAATATCCTATGGGCAGCGAGAGAATCTTGTTGTATATCTTCATTCTCATATCCCTTACCACGCCGGTGCGGATGGGAATCATCACGGCAGCCGCTCCAAAGTAGCAGGCTGTCTTGAAGATGGTCATCACGCACAGGAAAAGGCACAGGAAGAGAAGGGTCTTTGAGGCGCCGTGACTGCCGGTGAACTGGGCTACGTAGTAATACAGGTTGTTGATGAGCGCCTGGCTGTCGAATGCTTTTACCTGGCTCCAGGGAATGAGCGCGTACTCCTTGCCGTCCATATTGAACAGCATCTTGAGTATGGGCATTATCATACTGAAGGAGAACAAGTTGAATATCACCGAGAGGATATTCAGGACGACGCTCCATCCAAGGTATTTCTTGTAGGGAGCCACGTACTCCCGAAGCATTTTCCAGAAGGCTTTCATCTTGACGTCAGTCTATAGTGTGAACAGGCGGGAAGGAAGCTGCCGCGGGAGCGTCACAAGGCGCACGTCCTGCCTCCCGGCAGAGTCCAGGGCGTTCCTGGCGCTTTTGTGCGCTGCGTCGGGCGTATTGTTGTTCTCGCTCAGGTGGCACAGGAAAACGTTCCTGAGTCCAGGGTGCACGAAACTGGATATGGCCTGCGCGCATTCTGCGTTGCTCAGGTGCCCGTGGCCGTCGCGTATCCTGTCCTGGAGGACTTTGGGATAGGGGCCGTGCTCCAGCATGAATGAGTCATAGTTGGATTCTATGACAACCGCGTTTGCGCTTCCGGCGTATTCCAGGGCTTCCGGCGTAATCCTTCCGGCGTCTGTTATTATTACAAATTTAAAATTATAATTGATAAAATCTATATAATATCCCACAGTCTGCGTGGCATCGTGGGGAACTAAGAAATACCTTGCCCTGATCTGCCCCGGGACTACCTCGTTCCATCCATCCTGAAGCACCCTCCGGTTGGCAGCTATGTAGTCTTTGGTGAAAAGGTTGCTTGAAAGGGCCCGGTGCAGGGCGTCTGTTGAATAGACTGGCTTGCGTAGATATTTGCAATAGGAACCGAGGGCGCGGATATGGTCGTAATGGTCGTGGGTTATGAGGATGGACTGGAAATCGTCTGTGCTCATCCCTTCGGCGGCCAGTTCCCTGCGCACCCTCCTGAGGCTCACGCCAGCGTCTATGAGAATTCCTGTGGGGCAGGCGCCCTCCTCGGCCGTTCCAAGATAGTAACAGTTGCCGCAGCTTCCGCTGGAGAAGGACTTGAACTTTATTTCACCCATTTACTCTTCCTCGCAGTATTTTCCGATTACGCTGTATGCGTCCGCAACACCCAGTTCTCCCGCCCTGGACAGGTCTATGCAGCCCTTTTCCTGGTCTTTCAGGTATATGAGCACCAGTCCGCGGTTGAAGTAAGCGTCTCCCATATAAGGGTAAAGTTGGATGGCCTTGCCGTAGTCTTCAATGGCCTCCACCATCTGGGAGGACAAGGTGTGCAGGTTGCCCATGTTGAAGTATATGTAAGGCACGTCCTGTACTATCTGGGCGGCGCGCTGCATATCGTTGAGCGCATCGGTATAGTCGTATGTATGGCTCACCTGGTCGGATACCCTGGCCCTGGTTGTGCCCTGGTCGTCCATCGTAAGGGTCTGGACGTTGTTCTGGATGGAGTTTATGAAGTCTATCATCTCCGCCCTCAGCACTCCGCGGTTCATATAGTAGAAGGCGCGGTAGTATTCGGCGTAGCGGTCCCGGGCCGCGTCGGTGGGAGCGGCCTGGATTGCGCTGTCGAACCAGTTGAGCGCGGCGTTGTACTGCTTGTTCTGCAGTTCCAGGAGGCCTTTCAGGAAGTATACCTCCGAAACCAGAACCTGCTCGTCGTCCAGTTTCCTGTACATCTCCTCTTCGAAGTCGCCGCCCAGGTCCTGTACCGATCCCTGCCCGCTGGAGATCTCCACCGGAACAGGGAGGCTGGTCCTGAACCTGTCTATCAGGGAGTGCTCTATCCTGTGCTCCAGGGCATAGTTGGTGTCTTCGGAACTCTCTGTGAGGTTGAACTTGTACAGAGGCTTGAGCCTTATGTCTATGTCCCTGTGCTGAAGCAGCTCGTCGTCGAAATCTTTCTTGGCGAAGTCTGCGTCCAGGGCTATGAGGGAACTGTATTTCTTGGTGGTGTCGGCAAAGGATCCTTCGTCGGTCACGTTCTTCTCCCGGTACTCGCGTATCTTGTCCTGAGCCAGGTCATAGTCCCTCTTGGATGCGCCGGTCTGACCCAGCATTCCGCGGACATAGGACCTGTTCATATAGGCCTTGGCAAAGTCCGGATACAGGGATATGGCCTTGTCATAGTCTTCCAGGGCATCCTGCCAGCGTTCCATCTGTACGAAGAAAGCAGCCCTGTTGTAGTAGGCGAGCACGTTGTTAGGGTTAATGTTTATCACCCTGTCCATATCGGAAAGGGCTTGCTCGAAGTTGCCCACCTGGGCGTTAATGAGACTCCTGTTGTACAGCGTGAGCGCGTTGCCGGGCTCCATCTCCAGAACCTTGTCCAGGTCCCGGACGGCCTCGTTGTACCGGTTTTGCTCGTAATAAATCAGGGCCCTGCTGAAATGGGCCAGGGAACTGGTGGAATCCAGCCTTATGGCTGCGTCCATATCGGAGAGGGCCTCCTCGTACTGGCCCTGCTCTGCGTAAAGGCGTCCGCGGCGGATGAAACCTTCGGCGTCGAACCTGTCAAGGGATATGGCCTTGTTGTAGTCGTCAAAGGCCTTGAGGGTGTCGCCCAGGAAGAGGTAGGACGCTCCGCGGTTGAGGAATGCGCCGGGGTCGCGCGGCTCCTGCCGGATATAGCGGTCGAAGTCCTGGACGGCGTTCTCGAACTGTTGGGCCAGGAAGTAGGTGACTCCGCGTGAGTAGTAGATGCCGCTGAGGCCGGGGCGGAGTTCTATTGCCTTCTGAAGGTCGGCTAGGGCCTCATCGTAGCGGCCGAAGCGGCTCAGGGTGATGGCCCTGTAATGGTATCCGTTGGTGAATACGGGGTTGATTACCACCGACTGGTTGAAGTCCTGCTGGGCGCCGCGAAGGTCTCCCAGGTTGTATTTGGCAATGCCCCTGAAGAAGAATGTCCAGTAGTCGGAAGTGTCCAGCTGGGCCAGGATGTTGAAGTTCTCAATTGCCTGGGCGTATTTGCCGTCTGAAAGGGCCGTGCGTCCCCTGTAATAAAATACGTCCTTGTCGTACTGGGCAAAGACTGCCTGTACGGAACAAATTACTATCAAGAGAGAAAGTAAGGCCCTTCGAATTATTTAGTTATGCCTTATTTTTTTAAATTTGTGGGTAATTATACAAATATAATCATAAAT
>JAGCVB010000101.1 GCA_017962585.1 Bacteroidales bacterium | reverse complement strand
TGGAGATTTCGAACGCAGCGGGCTGTACGTCTTCTGCAAGGACGACATAACCATAGCCGACGTCATAGGAGCATACCGCAGGGTAATGTCCCTGCAGCGCTACAGCGAGCGCAAATACAACTATCTCTATCTGTCGGAGGTAAACTGCCTCCACGTCTGCAACCTTAGCGAGCGGATCTCGGACACATACAGGGTGTCCAGCTACGACATAACGCTGGAAGAGAGGCGCGAGATCTACGGCGCCGCCCTCGCATTGTAGAAGTCTTACATCACCCCAGCTGCTTGCTTGTCTTTATGGTTGCCGCGTAGATGCTGTTGCAGAGGCCCAGGAAGGCGGACAGCATAAACAGAGTCTCCACCCCCAGGGTCTTCCATATCCAGCCTCCGAGAAGCGCAATCAGGACAGTAATAAGATGGTTCACGGAAATGCCCGTGGAAATGGTTGCCCGCATCTCCTGGGCGTTGTCCGATATATCCTGAACATATACGTTCGAGGCCATCGAAGCCAGGGAAATCACGGAATCCAGCACATAGTTCACGCAGCATATTATGAACGCGGTATGCATGCTGAAGATGTGGTGCGCAAATCCGTAGAAGAAACATACTATTATGAGTATGAGCGTATCCGCTATCATCACCGCCTTGTAACCCACCTTGTCTATGAGCCTTCCCACAAGCGGTGACAGCAGGAAGCAGGCTATTGCGGAAACTGCGAAAAGGAGGCTGATGACACCTGCGCTTGCGCCGTAGAAAAGAATGAGGACATAGGGGCCGAAAGTGAAAAAGACCTGCTTGCGGGCTCCGTAGAATACTTCCAGCATATAGTACTTGCGGAACTTGGGACGGAAGTAGAAGCGGCGGCGGTTCTCGTCGGTGCGGCTGTTGCCCTTGAGGCGGAAGCCCACGCACATAGCCAGGAAGAAGATGAACGCCGCGGCGGTGAACACCTGTTTGAAGATGCTTCGCCCTCCAACAGCCGCCAGGGCCGCTATCACGGCGACATATCCTACCAGGTTTCCTATCTGGTATACCGCGCTCTGATACCCCAGGGCCTGCCCCCCTTTGTTCTCTTTGGAATACTCCAAGGACAGGGTGCTGCGCATTCCAAGTTGTATGTGCTCTCCCAGGGAATAGATGAATATGGCTGCCACCACAAGGGCCCTTACGGGATTAACCACGGCCTGCATTACCATTCCCGCCACCATTATCATCATTCCCATCTTGTACATCTTCTCGGCGGAAAAACGGTAGAATACGGCCAGTACCAGAACCAGCAGCAGGCCGGGAAGTTCCCTGAAAAATTCAGTCACTCCCCTGTCCATCTCCCCCATCCGGACAACCTCTGCGAGATAATTGTCCAGCACTCCCTTGTAAAGGCCGTAACCTATTGCCGACAGCAACAGTGACAGCAGAAGGGCCTTGTAGGAAGACTTCTCCCTGAATACTTTTTCAAGTATGGTCATATCACTTCTTGGCGTTGGCCTTCTTCGCGAATTCGAACAGGGCCGCGGGGAGATGGCAGTATCCTTCCGGATTCTTCTCCAGATAATCCTGGTGATATTCCTCCGCGCCATAGAAATTCTTCAACGGCTCCAGTTCGACAGCCAGAGGGGCTCCGGCCTTTTCCTGTTCTTCCAGGAACACTTCCTGTATCGTAGGGAGGTCCTCAGGATCTGAATAATAGATGCCGGTGCGGTATCGTGTGCCCTCATCCTCTCCCTGCCTGTTCAGGCTGAGCGGATCAATAGCCTTGAAATAGAGTTCGATGAGAAGCTTGAGAGGTAGAACCTGCGGATCATATTGCACGCGCACGGCCTCAGCGAAGCCGGTGGTGTCGGTATAGACTTGCTTATACGTGGGATTCACGCCCTGTCCGTTCGCAAATCCGGTACAGGTGTCCAGCACCCCGTTTATCATCTTCAGATAGTGCTCAGTTCCCCAGAAACACCCGCCTGCGAGAACTATTTCTTTACATTTTGCCATCAAATACAAATATACTAAAATGATTATATTTGCAATAACATGAAGATCAGCCTCATATTCGCAGCATTGCTGCCCAGCCTCATACTGCTGGGTTATGTCCTCTATCAGGACAGGAAAAGGCCCGAGCCTCCCAGGCTCCTTCTAAGGGCCTTCGTGCTGGGAATGGCATCCACCGTCCTGTCCACTTTCATCTCCACTCCCCTGGCCTCGCTGGGAGTGTTCTCGTGCGAGCCCCAAGGCATCATCGGGAACCTGCGCCTCGCCCTTTTCGGCGCCGCAATCCCCGAGGAATGCGCCAAACTCTTCCTGCTTTGGACCATACTCAGGAACAACCCCTATTTCGACGAGCACTTCGACGGAATAGTCTACGCGGTATGCGTGGGAATGGGATTCGCATTCGTAGAGAACGTCGGCTATCTGTGCAATGCGGGAGATATGTGGGTGCACGCCGGCATCGCCCGCGGAATCATCAGCGTCCCGGGGCATTACGCCTTTGCAGTGCTGATGGGATATCATTATTCCTACGCCCACTTCGAGCCTGACCAGAGGGACCTCCACCGCATACTCACCCTGGCAGCGCCCATCACCGCCCACGCAGTTTTCGACTGGATCCTGATGGTATCCGACGCCTCGGGACATCCCGTGGTATCGGGCATCCTTTCAATCATATTCCTCGTTGGATTCGTCCAACTGCAGAAGATGGGAAGGGCGGACATCCGCTCCCATCTGACAAAAGACGACAACCGGTTCATCTAATAGAAAAAAAGGAGGAGCCGTAAGCCGGTTTCTGTTTTTGATTCTGCCATTTATCTTCGCAACCTACCCCCTGGCATCGGACGGGCAGCCCTCATCTGCCAGTATATTTGGTCTTGCAGGTCCCGGTGCCGTACCCGCACTGTGTCGCCACAGCACGTCGTGAGCTCTTGCCTCGCGTTTTCACCCTTGGCCTAAAGGCCGGTCGTTTTCTGTTACGGCATACAAGAGGTTACCCCCTTCTGCGCTTTCCGCAGCGGATCGCCCTGTCCTGTCCGGACTTTCCTCCCTTACGGGCGGCAGAACGCTCCTCCTTATAATTGTGCGGCAAATATCGCAAAAAAAGAAAAAATTGCATAAATTTGTTAGACAGATGTACTGATTCCGGCCTATGTATGCCAAAAGACTAATATTCATAGCCTTGGCCCTGGCAATACTGGTATCCTGCCAGGGAAAGGTAAAAAAATACCGCCTCGACGTGGTGCAGGAGTATCCCCACGATACTTCATCATATACCCAGGGGCTGTTCTTTCACGACGGTACGCTGTACGAGAGCACCGGTCAGATTGGCGAATCCACAATGCGCATCGTAGACCTCCAGAGCGGCAAACCTCTCCGCAAGCTCTCTTTCGATTACAATTACTTCATAGAAGGCTCCGTGATACTGGGCGACGAACTGTACATCCTCTCCTGGCTCAACAAGGTGGCTTTCATATATGACGCCAACACCCTGGAATACAAAGAGACTTATTCATATCCCAGGGAAGGCTGGGGCCTTACTACAGACGGAAAGAACCTCATTGCTTCCGACGGCAGTTCCACCCTGTATTTCCTTGACAACTGTTTCAACGTGCAGAAAACGGTCAGGGTCACCAACGACGGCAAGCCTGTAAGGCTGCTTAACGAACTGGAGTGGATAGACGGGAAAATATGGGCCAACATCTACACCACTGACAACATTGCCATAATCAACCCTAAGACAGGGGTTGTAGAAGGCATGATAGACTGCTCCGGCCTGCTGGACAGGAGGCTTCGCACTGCCAGGACGGACGTACTCAACGGCATTGCATACAATCCCGCCGACGGCAAGATTTACCTGACCGGCAAGTACTGGCCCAAGATGTTCGAGATCCAACTTAAGGAAACCAAATAATAACACACTTCTAATTAACTCTATTATGAAAAAGTATTTTGCTGAATTCATCGGAACAATGGTGCTGACCCTCATGGGCTGCGGCACTGCTGTCTTCCTGGGCTGCGGCACATCTGCCGGAGTAGTAGGTACCGCAATCGCTTTCGGTCTTGCCGTAGTAGCCATGGCTTACACCATCGGTGAGGTTTCAGGCTGCCACATCAACCCTGCCATCACATTCGCAGTGGCTCTGTCAGGCCGTATGACTTGGAAGGATGCCTGTGGATACTGGATCGGCCAGTTCCTCGGAGGTATCTTCGGAGCCTTCCTTCTCTGGGCAATCATCGCAGCTACCGGAGCACCGGGAGCAATGGGTGATCCTGCAGGAATGGGTGCAAACGGTGTTGCAAACGCCGGAGGCGCTATGGGAGCCTGCCTCGTAGAGATCATCGCTACTTGCGTATTCGTGCTCGTAGTTCTTGGAGCCACCGACTCTAAATATGGCGCAGGCAAGCCTGCAGGCCTTGCAATCGGTCTTTCCCTGATTCTCGTGCACCTGGTATGCATCAACCTGACCGGAACTTCAGTAAACCCTGCCCGCAGCTTCGGACCCGCCCTCTTCGCAGGTGGCGCCGCACTCAAGGACGTATGGGTATTCATCGTAGCACCTCTCATCGGAGGAGCTTGCGCTGCAGGTCTCTGGAAATGCATCGCCTGCTGCAAGAAATGCAAGGAGGAGGCATAATAGTCCGACTTCCCAATATAAAAATCCGGCTCTTGTGAGCCGGATTTTTTTATTGCTTGTCCTCTGTCTTTTCTTTCCTGCGGCGAAGCCTGGGCAGGTGCAGACGCCAGCGGCGGCGAACCTTGTCGCGACGGTCCTGCCACTTCTTCTCGAGCCTTTCTTCTATATCAGCCTCTATTTCAGGGAAGCGTTCGCGCAGTTTCTCCACGTTCTCCTTGATGAAGGACTTGACGTGACGGGCCTTCTTGTCGTCGAACATATCGTCGAAATTGACCATGATGCCAGTCTCGTAAACGTTGGCCAGTTCGTCGTTGAGGCAGGTGCCGAACATCTTCATTGTCGGGGAGACGTTCATATACGAGTTTACGAGAGGTGGTATGGCCGTACCCAGCCTGAGCACGGCGTCCTTGAGGTTGCGGTAATCTGCTTTAAGATCATCGTCCTTCAGGATGAGGTCCATTATGCGAGGGTCGCCTTCCGGCATTATGAGGTCGTACGGACGGGCGAGTTCCTCCTTGTCCCCGAAGTGTTTCCAAAGGAAATAGAGGATAAGGTTGCGGGCGGATGCGTCGTATGAAGGATACATCGTCATCTTCCCCACCAGATACATTATGCTGGGATGCTGCAGGATAACGGCTGTGATGCCGTCCCACAGGTTATCCATCGAGAATATGGCCTTTGCTCCCGCCTTGGAACTCTGATATTCCGGAGCCACGAAAGAACGTCCAAGTTCCATCGTATGAGGCAGGTAATGCTTTATGAAGTCGTCTGAATAATGGAACAGGTGGGTTGAAGTGATGTTTGGCTGGCCGTTCTCAAGGAATGTCACGTCAGAGCCGAAAATGTAGCGGTAGCCGCCCAGGATGGCTTCGGCTTCAGGATCCCAGACCACTATCTGACGGTACGGGTTTTCCATTTTGTCAAAGTCGTCCAGGTCCAGGGCAAGGCCTGTGGATCCTCCCGCCTGACGGAAGGCCTCTTCGCGCAGGCGGCCTATCTCGGTTACGACATTAGGGGAATCGTGCCAGGTAACCACGTAAATCTCATTCCCTCCCTTGTTGGTGTCCCTGAGTTTCTTGTCGGGTGTGAGTTCCGCCTTGAGCAACTTCTTGTCTACGGGATCGATGATCTTTTCCATATGGCTATATCTTATAAGCCTCTTCCCTGACCCATTGGGCCCATTGCTGGGCAGACTTGGATGAATCAAAATGGGAATAAGGTATAGGTTTTCCAAACTTCACGGTATAAGTACTGTGCTTTGCCTTGAACATCTCATCCGGAAGGAAAAGCATTGTGAGATTGGCCTTTATGCCAATCTTCTTGAAGAAGATGTCACGGTTGTAGAACTTCTTGGAGTTCTGGCCTATGAAATGAACCGGAACAATGTCCCTCTTGGTCTCCACGCTCTTAGTAATGAAAGACTTGGACCAGGCTACATCCTGGATTACGCCGTCTATCTTTCTGGAGCACTTCCCTGCCGGAAATATTATCATCTGGTTGTCGGACTCGTAGGCCTCCGAGATGAGGCGGGGCAGGTTCCTGCTCTGTCCTCCGACCTTGTTGATGGGAACGCAGATAGGTGCAAGACCCTTGAGGTTCATCAGGATATCGTTCACCAGATACTTGACCTTGCCGTCGAAAGCCTTGCCGAGGACCATTCCCAGGGTTACGCCGTCGATACCGCCCAGAGGGTGGTTCGATGCGAATGTGTACAGGGTGTTTCCGCTGGTATCCAGGTTCTCAAGACCTTCTACTTTCACTTTAACATCTATGTAGTCCAAGGTCTTCTCACAGAACTCCACGCCCTCGTATCCTCGAACGAGGAAGGCGTTGATCTTGTCAAGATGAATGATTCTCTTGAGCAGGCTTATGGCAAAAGCGGGTATTTTCTTGTTACCTGCCTTAGATTTGACTATCGCATCCAGATCGATAGCCATAGACTGGTTTTCAGACATTGGTTCAGTTTCAGTTACTTTTACAAATATATGGAAAAATCTTATATTTGCACAGCTTAAGAAGAGCGCCCGTATGAAATTGTTCGGCAAGAAATACGACATAGCAGTCATAGGTTACGGCAGCTGGGCCACCGCCCTTGTAGGCCTCTTAACCGGCAAGGGAAAGAGTGTCATGTGGCACATCCGCAACCTGGACATCCTGGAAACCGTACGTTCCGAAGGCATCAATCCCAAGTACCTTTCTGAACTGGAACTCAATACCAAGTTCATTGAAGTCTCGGCTGACATTAACGCCGTGGTGGACAGCGCAGACACTGTTTTGATAGCAGTCCCCGCCGCTTACCTCAAGTCCTTCCTGGAGCCTCTTAAGGTATCCCTTTCCGACAAGTTCATCATTTCCGCCACCAAGGGCCTCATCCCCGGAGAGAATATGAGCGTTTCGGAGTACCTTACCTCAGCTTACAAGCTTGAAAAAGGCGGTATCTGCGTCATTTCAGGCCCATCCCACGCCGAGGAAGTCTCCCGCGGCAAGATGTGCTTCCTGACTGCCGCAGGCGCCGACAAGGAAAAGACCCTGAAAGCCGAGGAACTATTCTCCACCCGCTCCCTCAATTTCAATTACTGCGACGACGTTGCCGGAATTGAATACTCCGCCGTCCTGAAGAACGTCTACGGCATCGCAGCAGGGATCGCCCTGGGCCTCGGTTACGGAGACAATTTCCTGGCCGTCCTGGTATCCCAGTGCGCCGGAGAAATAAAGCAGTTCCTGGAGAAGGCCTTCCCGGCCGAGCGCAACTGCCTGGACCGCAAGTATATGGCAGACCTTATGGTTACCTGCTACTCGCCTTACAGCCGCAACCGCCGCCTGGGAAACCTCATAGGACGCGGATGTACCGTCAGGGGCGCCCTCAACGAACTTACAATGATAGCCGAAGGCTATTTCGCAGCCTTGGGCATAAAACAAATCTGCGACGAACGCAGCCTTCAGCTGCCCGTCGCAGATATGGTCTATAAAGTCCTTTACCAGAACATCAATGCCAGGAAGGCTATGCAGAACCTGGCGTCAAAGTTTTAACTGTGCCTTGATCTTCTGCCTGAGTCCGGGAGACAGGGAGATAGGATGAATCTTGTCGCTCTGGTCAAGCCATTCCATTGCCAGGTTGTAATCCTCTACCATATAGCATCCTACTGCCATGTTGTAGGCTGCGCAGGCCTTCTGCTCCACGTTGGAAGTGCTGGATAATATGTTCATCCACTGGTTCATCGCATCTTCCCACTTGGAGTCGGAAGCGTTTATCAGTGCGGAGATCCATTCGTCTGAATAGTCGTAATAGATCAGGGAATAATACTCCTTGCGCACGTCCCTGGCAAACATTCCAGACACATTGGTTCCGAATGATGCTACGGATGTCTGGAGATTTGCGTTGTTGAGGAACTTCCTGTTAAGGGTGATGGCAATGACCGAGTCTCTCTTCCTGTCAAGTCCGTCATAGACATAGAGGTAGGAAGAAGCCTGGACGGAATCACGCGCCGAGGTGAGCCTGGGGCTGTCGAAGAGGAACAGGACGTCGGCGTCAGTGGCCATCATCAGGCTTATGAGGGAATCCTTGGAATGATATACTCCCCTGGGATCCTTTGGAACGCTGATCACGGGAACAGCCTCTTCAGAATTGAAATACTGGCGCTCCAGTCCTTTGGCAAAGCCGCTTGCGAGGCTGTTGACATAGGTGGTATCCTGTCTGTTTCCGTCATTCAGGTAGACCACGCTCATCGTCTTGTTATCCAGGACGAATCCTGCTTCGCCGGGATAGTGCATATCATAGAGCAGCGAATAGGCCTGCGGCGCGCAGGAACCCAGCACTGCTGTTGCTAGAACTAGAAGAATAATGCGTTTCATAGTAATTCTGCCGTCAAATCATATTCATCTGCGCCAGTTATGCGCACATTCACGAACTGACCCTTTTCCAGAGGACGGAGGCTGCTGAGGAGTATTTCCCCGTCAACTTCCGGGCTCTCGAAACGGCTTCTGCAAATATACACACCATTGGCGAAATCATCAACCATAACTTTCTCTTCGGTCCCCACCCTGCTCCTGTTGAAAGCGAGGGAGATGTCTTTCTGGACCATCATCAGTTCTTCCAGGCGGCGCTGCTTTACTTCCTGAGGGACGTCGTCCTTGAAATGCTCTGCGCCGTACGTGCCTTCCTCCTCTGAATACGCGAAGGCTCCCAGGCGCTCGAAGCGGGCCTCTCTCACAAAATCCAACAATTCCTGGAACTCAGCCTCCCCTTCTCCCGGATGGCCCACTATCAAGGTAGTGCGGAGCACTACGCCGGGCACCTTTTCCCGCATTGCCTTTATGAGGCGACGGGTCCCCTCCGAATCTATATGGCGGCGCATCTTGCTCAGGACGCCGTCCGAGATATGCTGGAGAGGGATGTCCATATACTTGCAAACCTTGGGGTTGGAAGCCATCTGGTCCAGCACGTCCTGGGGAAAGTCGGCCGGGTACGAATAGTGTATCCTCAGCCACTCTATTCCCTGAACTTCCGAAAGAGATTGCAACAAGTCTGCCAAAGCGCGACGCCCATATATGTCCAGGCCGTACCAGGTAGTGTCCTGGGCAATCAGGATGAGTTCCTTAACGCCTTGCGCGGCCAGCATCTGCGCTTCGCGGACGAGGGTTTCGACGGGAACGCTGCGATGAGGCCCCCTGATATGGGGAATGGCGCAGTACGAGCAGCGGCGGTCGCAGCCCTCCGAGATCTTCAGATAGGCGTAGCCCGATCCCTTGTCCTGGAGAAGGCGCTCTACGCCGAAGTCCGGGCCCGGGACCGCTCCGAGGGCCCTGGCCACGGGAACGAGGTCGCGCGCGCCGAACCACCCGTCCACCTCGGGGATGAGGGACGGCAGTTCCGAAGCGTATCGCTGCGAAAGGCAGCCGAAGACTAAAAGTGAGCCCACGCGGCCCTGCCCCTTGAGAGCGGCCGCAGACAGGATTGCCTGCACGGATTCTTCCTTGGCATCGCCTATGAACCCGCAGGTGTTAAGAAGCAGATAATCTACATAAGGAGGGTCCGAGTCTTCCGGGAACACCTTGAAGTCTCTCTGCAGAAGGCCCAGAAGGTGCTCGGTATCCACGGTGTTCTTGGAACAGCCGAGGGTTATGACGCGGACCGACTTCTCAGGCATTGGATTCCTCTTCCTCTACAAAATCCAGGGATGCGTATTTTGCCAGCTGGTTGTACCAGTCGAGGACTTTCTTCATATGGGATACATAGAAGCGGTCCTGGTCGTAGTCGGGCACGGCTTTCTGGAATATAGCCTTGAGTTCGGCGTCATTGGGCTTCTCGGGGCCCGGTTTGCCGTCATACAGTTTGCCGAGGCTGAGGAAGACTTCCTTGAGCTTCACCTCGCCGGAAGCGGCGAAGATGGAGATGTCCGCCAGGGTGGTTATGCGGCTCTTGAGGTCCAGCATAGTCCTTTTCTTGTCGGAAAGGGCCTCGGCGATGACGCCGCTGCGGGCCTGGGCCAGGTATAAGAACAATCCGCTCTTTCCTGAGACGGAAAGTATTTTGGTCAAATCAGTTTTCATCTTTATCTGTCAGTTTGTCTTTTAATTTTACCATTGCCTTGTCGACCTTCTTGTACAGGGTCGGTATGTCGGAGCCGTTAAGGATGACAGCATCCACGCGCCTGCGGTCGAAGCGCTGCGCCTTCATCCTCTGGCGGACAGTCTTTGCGTTTATATTGTCCCTGCGCGCCGCTCTTTCCACGCGCAGGAAGTTCGGAGCCTTCACCAGGATCACGGCGTCCGCCAGATCGTGGAAAAGAGGCTTTTCCAGGAATATGGCAGATTCCATCACCACGAAGGGGGCCTCGTTGACGCGGTCGTCCCGCCAGCGGACAAAGTCTTCGTACACCATAGGGTGGACAATCTCTTCCACCTTGGCCAGCTTGGACTTGTCGGCGAATATGATGGCTCCCAGTTTCTTGCGGTCCAAAACACCGTCCTGGTCAGTCACGGATTCTCCGAGGGCCTCCTCTATATCCATCACAACCAGGGGGTTTTCGTAATACAGGGCCTTGGTGCGGGAATCGCAGTCATAGACGGGTATTCCCTTGGAAGAGAGATACTGCGCCACGACGGTCTTTCCGCTGCCTATGCCCCCTGTAATAACCAATGTTTTCACTACTAACTATCTTTATTGTTCTTCTACGCACTCTATGATCAGCGGCTCTACGGTATAGTCTATTACCGATGAGGGCAAGCCCGAAACCCGGGCCACACAACGGCCGTTGATAGATTGTGCGAATTCTTCATAGTCTACATACAGGCTGACGCTCCTGGTGGGGTCTGCGGAAAGCGGGAAAATGCACTTGAACACCACTTTGGCCGTAGACGGGTACACTGACAGGAACTTGTCTGCCGGAAGGTTTATCACTTCTATGCGGATTTCGGAACTGACCTCCACATAACGGGTCACCTGGAGAGAATAACTTACGCCCTGCGCCGAAGCCCTGAGGCCTGCAGGAACGTCCAGTCCTATCTCTCCCTGGGCGTCGTTTTTCAGGTTCTTCAGTTCCAGCGGCCTGGTGAAGACCCTGTCGATGCTCTCGAGGTAATTGGGGTCTCCGTACAGCATCACAGAGTCGGGAGAGAATTGGACGCTCCCCACGGAGGTGTACTGAGGCCTGAAAGTGGTGATGAGCCTGGGAGACACCGGCACTTTCTTGTAGTCCTCGGCAGAGAACCTGAAGATTGCGTTCTGGGTAACGAACGACTCCAACTGGACGTCCTCCCCGAAAATCTCGGGCACGTAGGACGCCAGGGCGTTGGAAGAAAGGTAATAAGTATCGTTGTCACCCTTGGTGAACTCGTCGGGATTGAAGAAGACCTTGACGGTCTTGTCCTGGTTGCGGCCGCTTTTCAGAAGCTTGAATCCCGTGGCCCTGCACCTGGCAGTCACCACTGCCGTGTTGGAAGATTCCGCCGCCCTTCCCTGGATATTGCTCACGGCCGTGACCGTGACATTCATTATGGCCGAATAGCGCAACGTCAGGTTGTGCACCAGCCATATGCCTAAAGCAAGCGTAAGGGACAGCAGGAAAACTACCAGGTCCCTTACGTCTATGTGCAAGCGTTCCAGGAAACGGGGCTGAATCTTATTGGGCATTATTCTGGTTCTGTGCCGAGAAGTCCTTCTGGATGCAGCTCTTGTCCACCCTGATCTTGACGTCTCCGTCAACCTTCAGGAGGATTGTCCTCTCCTCTATTTCAGCGACTGTTCCGTAGATGCCGCCATTGGTAATGACCTTGTCGCCTTTCTTGAGTGAAGAGCGGAAGGCCTCGAGTTCTTTCTGCTGCTTGCGCTGAGGTCTGATCATGAAAAGCCACATGATGACGAACAGCAGGAGGAACATAATCCAGATTGATGCGCCGCCTGCGGCAGGATTTGCTTGTAAAAGTGTAATCATATCTAAATGTTTTTAGTTAGTTTTTCTTTCAGGAGCTTGTCCAGAAGGCTGTTCACGAATGAACTGCTTTTGCGGGTGCTGTAATACTTGGTGATTTCGACGTATTCGTTTATGGTTATGCGAACGTCTATGCCGGAACCGAATTTTTCCTGCTCAGCCAGGCCCAGGGCTATCAGGCAGACGTCGGTGGTGAACAATCTGTCCTTGTCCCATTGGGGCACGCACTCAGAGACCATCTGGAAATAGCGGGGATATCCTGCAACTGCAGTCTCCAGCAGGCCATAAACAAACTGGGAGTCAGACAACTTGGTACCGGCTCCGCCGTTCATGTCGCTCAGGAACAGCTGGGGGTAAGTCCAGCGCCCCGTGACGCACATCTGGTCCAGGGAGCGGCAGCAGCAGGTAAGCGAGTAGGCAAGGTCGTCATTCCAGTATATGGAAAGGTCTTCCAGGATGGCCTCCAGCGAGGCGTCGTCCACCAGTTCCCTTTCGAATATCTTTGTGAAGAGCGCCGCGTCCTCCTTCAGGGAATTGCCGGGAGCGTTCAGATAGGACACGAAATAATCCCTCTCGCGCACGGTCTCGTACAGCTGGCGCAGGAATACGTCGTACTGTTCCCAGCTCAGTTTCTTCCTGGAAAGGAGTTTCTGGAAATCAGGGTCTGCCTGCAGCGCCGCGGCAAGGGCGTTGGAGGCGAATTTCATATTGGGGAACCTTTCCTGGTCGGTGGGGTTGAACTTGTTCCTGGCAGATTCTATGCGGCTGAGGGCCTCTGAGGTAAGAGCCGGTATCAGGGCCATCATCAGAAGATACAGATCCCTGGTGGCCTCGCACGAGACCTCAAGTTGCTTGCGGGCCTCTTTCAAGTCCATTGTCGGATTTTCCGCATAGCTGTAAAGGGTCTTGAACGCCTTGATCCTGAGGATTCTTCTATTGAGCATATTTCAACGAAAATTTAATGCAAATATAATAAGAGAATCGGGGAAAAATTATATTTTTGTGAATAAATGTAAATCAACAATACTATGTACAGAGAGGATTACGACCGGAACTTCGTTCCGGATGGGGGTTCGGATGATGTATATTCTAAACCTGTCAGGGCTGGCAAACGCACATATTTCTTCGATGTGAAATCCACCCGGGGCAACGACGATTTTTACATTACCATTACGGAAAGCAAGAGAAAGCAGGGCCGGGACGGAAGTTTCATTTATGACAAGCACAAGATCTTCCTTTACAAAGAAGATTTCGAGAAGTTCGCAGAGGGCCTGCAGGATGCCGTAAACTACATCAAGGACAACTGCTTCGACGGAGAGATCCCCCAGAGGGAATACAAGACTGAAGAAGCCGAAACTGGAGAATTCTAATACAGTTCCAATGCCTGGAATACTATTGAAAAACGTCACCGTCGACGGCTGTCAGCGGGATATTGTCATTGACGGCGGAAAGATCAGCCGCATCGTACAAGCCGGGGAATTCGAGAAGTCTTTCCCGACTTTCGGTTATGATGTGCTGGACTGTACTTCCCTCACCGCCATTCCCGGTTTCGTCAACAGCCACACCCACGCCGCAATGTCCCTTATGCGCGGCGTAGGCGAAGACATGCTTTTCCAGGACTGGATAAAGCGGATATGGGACATAGAGGCGGGTCTTCACAAAGACTTCGTCTACTGGGGCACCAAAGTGGCCTGCCTGGAGATGATTCGCACCGGCACCACAGTCTTCAACGACCAGTACTGGTTCTCTTCCACCGCCCGCGAGGCTGCGGCGGAGATGGGAATCCTCCCCGCGGTGTCATACATCTTCCTGGAAGGCGAGGGCCGTCCGGACGCCGAAACCCAGAAAGCCAAATGCCAGAAGTGGTACAACGCCTCCTTGGACTGGGGCGACAGCGCCATTTTCACTGTCAGCGTCCATTCAGTCTATTCCGTCAGCGAGAGCCTTATCAGGTGGGCCGCGGAGTTCGCCCGCGACCACGGCCTCAAGCTTCACATACACGTCTCCGAGACTTTGAAGGAGAACCAGGACTGCCAGGCCGCGCACGGCGGGCTCTCCCCCGTGGAATACCTCGACTCCCTGGGAGCGCTCTGGTCCGACGTCATAGCCGCCCACACCCTCTGGCTCAGCGACAATGACGTCAGCATCCTTGGCGGACACGGGGTCAGCTGCGTGCACAACATAAACTCCAACCTCAAACTGTCTTCAGGATACAAATTCAGGTATTCGGAACTCAAAGAGGCCGGAGCCAATCTGTGCATAGGCACCGACGGATGCGCATCGTCCAACAACCTGGATATGCTGGAAGCGATGAAAACCTCGGCAATAGTGCAGAAAGCGTGGAGGGAAGACCCTTCCATTATGCCCCTGGATGAACTGATGGCAATGGCCACCGAAAACGGTGCCCGCGCCCTGGGACTTCAATCGGGACGCATAGAAGAAGGCTTCCGCGCCGACATCTGCCTTGTGGACACCCGCAGCAGTTTCTTTCTCTCCCCCGCCCCCTTCCTGGCCAATCTGGTATACTCTTCGCATTCGGACTGCATCAGGACCGTCATAGCAGGAGGAAAGATAGTGATGAAGGACAGGGTCATACCCGGAGAAGAAGAAATCCTCACAAACGCCGCAAAAGTATTGACACAACTCAAGAAATAATATGGACAATTCAAGAATGGAAAGGATACGCTCGGCAGCCCAGTCAGTTGCCGAAAGACTTGAAGGCAGAGTGCCTCTGGTAGGTATAGTGCTGGGCAGCGGCCTGGGTGACCTTGCCGACAAGATCAAGGACCCTGTAGTCATCCCCTACAACACTATCCCGGGATTCCCTGTATCCACCGCAGTTGGCCACAAGGGCAACTTCATTGCTGGAAAGCTTGCAGGCAAATGCGTCATAGCCATGCAGGGACGCTTCCACTATTACGAGGGATACCCCATGGAACTGCTGGCCCTTCCCATCAGGGTGATGAAACTCCTTGGAATACAGTATCTGTTCGTTTCCAACGCCGCCGGCGGAGCAAACCCGGATTTCAAGATAGGTGACATGGTAATCATAAAGGACCATATCAACAATCTCCCCAACCCGCTCATCGGGCAGAATCTGGAAGAGTTCGGCCCCAGGTTCCCTGACCTCACCTGCGCATACGACCTCGAACTTCAGGAGAAGGCCATGCAGTTGGGAATGAAACTGGGCCTGGATCTGAAGAAGGGCGTATACTTCGCCAGTTCGGGTCCTACCTATGAGACCCCGGCCGAAGTCCGCTTCTACCGCACCGTAGGCGCTGACATGCTGGGAATGTCCACCGTTCCCGAGGTGATAGTGGCAAGGCACTGCGGGCTCAAGGTATTCGGCGTGTCCGTGATCACCAACGTGGCCAACGTGGCCAACGAGCAGCAGACTTACAACGACGCAGACGACGTCGTGGCCCAGGCCGGCCTCATCACTGACAAGATGTGCAAACTTTTCACTGAACTGATCAAAAAACTCTAGAATATGGTTTGGCTGATTTTCATACTGGTAATGGTAGCCAGCTACGTAGTACAGGCTACCCTGTCGAGCAGGATCAACAAATACAGCAAGGTCGCAACTAACTTCACTGGCGCCCAGATAGCCCAGATGATGCTGGAACAGAACGGTATCCACGATGTCAGCATCACCTGCATCAGCGGCACCCTCACTGACCACTACAACCCGCAGACAAAAACCGTCAACCTCAGTCAGGACGTCTATAACGGAAACAACCTGGCTGCGGCCGCTATTGCAGCTCACGAGTGCGGACACGTCATCCAGCACGCCACCGGATACGCTCCCCTCAAACTGCGCACCGCCGCGGTTCCGCTGGTCAGTTTCGCCAACAAGAGCGTCCAGTGGATACTTCTGCTGGGTATCATGATCCTCAACTTAACTCCCGCCATGCTGTGGCTCGGAATCGCACTTTTTGCCCTGACAACCGCGTTCAGCTTCATCACCCTCCCCGTGGAGATCAACGCCAGCCAGAGGGCCGTAACCTGGCTCAGAAGCGCTAACATAACTGATTCCACCACTGCCGCGTATGCCAGCGACGCCCTTAAATGGGCCGCCTACACTTACGTGATTGCGGCATTGGGATCACTTGCAACGCTCCTTTACTACATAAGCATAGCACGCAGAAACTAATAACTAACATTTAAGCACATGAAACTCTTGAAAGTCGTAGCCGCCACCATGACGGCCGTAATGCTCACTACTTCCTGCGGAGTTCTGGGACTGGGCGCCTCAAAGAAATCCAAGGGAGCAGGTCTGGGAGCCGCCCTCCTCGCACTCTATGCCGGATATAAGCTTGCCGGAAAAATAGACCTGGGCAACCTGGGCAACATAGTGAACCTCGCCAGCATCGTCAACATCCTCAGGGGCAACGCCCTGGAGGGTGACAACGCCGAACTCATAGAGGGACTCATAGAAGGCGCTCAGAACACAATCACCCCCCAGAATGCCCAAGCTATCGTAGGTCTTCTGGGACAGCTCTCCAACCTGGATCTGAACAAAGTAACCTCCACCGCCAAATCCCTGACAAATTCAGCGACTCAGGAAGCCACCCAAGCGGCGGCGGCAACCCTTGCCGCGTCGCCCGAGGTGCAGTCAGCCATGAATACGCTTAACAGCATATTCAGGCTGATGAACTGACGGGGTTGAGGTAATACCCTATTGCAGCTGGGAGATGAGGTAATTTCGTTTTGCTTCGTCTCCCAATGCTTTTGTAGGGTTGCAGGAAAGCTTGATGCAGGGATGCCATACCCTGTTCTCGGTTATGCGTCCGCTGGTAAGCTTTATGACAATATTCATAGGATCGGCCCCTGTGACATCGCAGGTAAGGAAGGTTCCCACACCGTACGAATCCTGGACGCGTCCTGCGCAATACTTGTGGATCTCTATTGCCTTGTCAATGTTGAGACCGTTGGAATAAACCACCTGCTTGGTTGCCGGGTCTATGCCAAGTTCCTTGTATTTGGCTATGATCTTCTCAGTCTGCTCGAACTCGTCCCCGCTGTCTACGCGAAGACCCTTGTACATCATAGCCATACGCTTGGAAAGGTTGGAGAAGAACACTTTGTCGCCGAAGCAGTCGTACAGGTAAATTCCGTTGTCTCCGTCGTAGACGTCGGAGAACTTGCGCATCACGTTGTAATTGCACTCGAACAGGCCGCTCACGTTCTCTTCGAAACTGATCAGCTGGTGGGACATTGTTCCCAGGGGTACAAGGTCATACTTCATTGCCAGCCACACGTTGGAGGTTCCGGTGAACTTGCCGGGCCAGTCTGAACGGGATTTTGCCACCTGGTCCATGGCCTTGATGACCATATCCTGATGCTCGAAGCTGAAACGCCTGCGGGTGCCCATATCGCCCAGGACGAGGCCTGCGGAAAGAATCTTCTCCGTCTTGGCTTTAGCGCGCTCTTCTTCAAGGGCGGCATCGTATTTTTCGAAGTCTCCGCGAAGCATATGCATAAGTTCCGAGATGGTGGACAGAAGAGGCATCTCCCACATTATGGTGCTGAACCATTTGCCCCTCACCTTAATTACAAGATGGCCCTCGGAATCCTGGCTTATGGATACTTCTGCCGGGTTGAAGCGGTAGCCTTTCAGGTAAGTGAAATACCAGAGCGGCAGGTAGATGCACTTGCGCTTCATGAAAGATACTTCCTCATCTGTTATCACGACATTCTTCATATTGTCCACCTGCTCCTGGAGCATTGCGGCAAAACCTTCAGGATAAACCTGGTTGTTACGGTCTATGAAAGAATACTCTACTTCTGCGCGCGGATACTTTTCAAGGATATAATACTGACAAGTGAAAGTATATAAGTCGTTGTCGGTAAAATGGGTGATGATTTGACGCATCTTATTGTGTATTAATAAATTATAAATTATCTAACTCTGACAGCCACAGGCTGCTGAAGGCGTCCGAAGGCATAGGCCAGGAACTCCTCGGAGACAGGCTGACGGAACCTACGCAAGGGCCCTCGGGGCTGCAGGACCGCTTGAACTGATTGCTGAAGAAACGGCGGATGAAAGTGCGCAGGCAAGACTTTATGGCAACCTCGTCATACTGGTAGTAGAAAGCCTGCCAGGCATCGCGGTAAATCTGCCTGGGTGTCTTGCCGTGCCTTACGAAGTGATACAGGAAGAAGTCGTGAAGCTCGTAAGGGCCAATCACTTCCTCTGTCTTCTGGCCTATCTCGCCGTCGGTTCCGGGAACCAGTTCGGGGCTCACCGGGGTGTCCACGATGTCCAGGAGCACATCCCTGCATACCTCGAAACGGGTATTGGCCGCGTGACGGACAATCTCTCTCATCAGGGTCTTGGGAACGCTGCAGTTCACTCCGTAATTGGACATATGGTCTCCGTTGAAGGTGCACCATCCCAGTGCGATTTCGGACAGGTCTCCAGTACCAACGACGAAGGCTCCGTACTCGTTGGCCAGGTCCATCAGGATCTGGGTCCTCTCTCGAGCCTGAGCGTTCTCGTAGGTGACGTCGCGGTTGGAAGGATCGTGGCCGATGTCCTTGAAGTGCTGCTCTACCGCCGCCACTATGGAAATCTCCTTGGAAGTGACTCCAAGGGCCTCCATCAGCGCCAGGGCGTTGCCCTTGGTACGGTTGGAGGTGCCCAGGCCGGGCATCGTAACTGCAACTATGTTGGAACGGGGAATGTCAAGCGTGTCGAAGGCCAGGCAGGTTACCAGCAGCGCCAGAGTGCTGTCAAGCCCTCCCGAGATGCCTATGACGGCAGACTTGGCCTTTATGAATTCCATCCTGGAAACCAGACCGGTGGTCTGAATCTGAAGTATGTCGTCACATCTTTCGCCCAGTTCTTCAGGGGCGTCCGGGACGAAGGGAAGACGACGAAGCGGGGAGGCTTCCTCGGCACCGTCCTGCAACTTGGGAACGTTGGCGGGCTCCATAGAAGTGTCAATGTCGGCGAACACCATTGTGCCCTCGCGCTGGAAACGCTCTCCTGCGGCCATCAGGCGTCCGTTGCAGTATACCAGCGAGCCGCCGGCATATACCCCTTCGGCAGTGGATTCGCCATAACCGCTGGGGCAGTACACGTAAGCCTTACGCTCAGTGGCTGACAGATAAGCCAACTTGTCCTTCACCTTGCGATAGCGGGTCACCATCTCCAGCACGCTTACACACATCACTTCCATTTCAGGCATAGAGCACGACTCCGAAACCAACTCTATTCTCTTTTCTGCAGCCAGCTGGCTGATGTCGGCGAAGGCCTTCTTGGCTGCTATGGAAAGCAGGTTCTGGGAAGACAGTACTCCGCAGGTTGCACCAGTCAGGAAATGAGGAGGGAAGACTATCATCCGGGCACCTTCCTGAGCTGCCTTTTCAAGCATCTCAACGGCCTGTGAGTAATTCTTTTCCACGTCTGCAAGGTAGACTCTGGGGGTGGCGACAGCCAATTTCATTTTTACCATAGATGAATTATGTCAATTGTTTTTTTGCCAATCGTTTAGTATATTTGCAAAAATAAGGATTATCGGTCAAAATGGTAGAAAATATCAAGCATAATTTTGAACGTCTCATCGCTCTTTACGAGGGTGAAAAACAAAAGAATGCAAAACTTGCCGCCCAGCTGCAGGAATACCGTCAGGCCGCACAATCCGGCGAACAGCAGATCACTGATTTAAAAAGACAGATAGAGAATCTGAAACTGGCTGGAGCATTCACCGGCAACGCAGGCAGTTCGGCCGTTGCCAAGGAAAAGATTGACAGGCTCATCAGGGAGATAGACAAGTGTATCTCGTTTCTTGAAAAATAGTTATGGCAGATAATAAAGACCAAAGCATAAATATCAAGATTGCGGGCAAGACCTATCCGCTAAAGGCGTCCTCCCCCGAGATGGAGCAGTATATGCGACTCGCGTCCGATGCCATAAACCAGAAACTGGCAGCATACGACGCCAAGTTCGTAGGCAGGGAACTGGTAGACAAACTTGCCTTCGTAACCCTCAACGAGGCAATCAGCCGCATTTCCCTCCAGAAAAAGCTCTCTTCCCTGGAAGAGCAGGTCAAGAAATTATCAGCCCAGACCTCAGATTATTTGAAGGATATAGACTAGCCGTCAGAACCTACCGCCGAAACAACAAGTTCCAAGGAACCGGGTAACTCACTGCCCGATGGCGGGCCGGCACAGACCGGATACCTGAAATGTGGTGGAGCCCAAATCTTATCATTAAGATTTCCGACGTAGCCCTGACGGCTTTTCTTTTTGACAGTATCTGCTTGTCGCAGACAAGAGACTGTTAAACCATTATATATACAAAATGTTGTACTATATCCTAACGGCCATTGCCTCAGCCATTCTAGCTCTGGCCATCTATATAATCATCAAGCGAAGCACCCTCAAGGGTCAAAGCGAGGCCATAATAGAAAAGGCCCGCATCGAAGCCGAGAACATCAAGAACGAAAAAATCTTCCAGGCCAAGGAGAAATTCCTCCAGTTGAAGGCAGACCACGAGAAACACGTAAACGAGAAGAACGCCCAGATCCGCGAGACCGAGCAGCGCCTCAAGCAGAAGGAAAACACCCTCAACCAGCAGTCCAACGAACTTAACAAGCGCCTTTCTGACGCCGAAAACGCCAAGAAGTCCCTTCAGGCCCAGCGCGAGATCCTGGAAAAGAAAGCCGACGAATACAACAAGCTTTCAGCCCAGGTAAACAAGCAGTTGGAGACTGTCGCCGGAATGACCGCAGCCGAGGCCAAGGCCGTCCTGGTAGAGAATATGAAGGCGGAGGCCCGCACCGAGGCCCAGGCCTACATCAACGAGACCATTGACGAAGCCCGCCTCAACGCAGCCAAGGAAGCCAAGAGAATAGTCATCAACACCATACAGCGCACCGCTACCGAAACCGCCATAGAGAATTCCGTCACCACCTTCCCCATAGAGAACGACGAAATCAAGGGACGCATCATCGGCCGCGAAGGACGCAACATCAGGGCCCTGGAGGCCGCAACCGGCGTGGAGATAGTTGTCGACGACACCCCTGACGCCATCCTCCTTTCAGCCTTCGACCCCGTTCGCCGCGAGGTAGCCCGCCTGGCAATGCACCAGCTGGTAGTGGACGGACGCATCCACCCGGCCCGCATCGAAGAAGTCGTAGCAAAAGTTAAGAAACAGCTTGACGAAGAAATCCTGGAGACAGGCAAGCGCACCTGCATAGACCTGGGAATCCACGGTATGAACATAGAGCTGGTGAAGCTCATCGGAAGGATGAAATACCGCAGCTCATACGGCCAGAACCTGCTTCAGCACTCCCGCGAGGTGGCCAACATCTGCGCCATAATGGCCTCAGAGCTGGGCCTCAACCCCAAGCTCGCAAAGAGAGCCGGACTCCTGCACGACATAGGAAAAGTGTCCGAGGAAGATCCCGAGCTGCCGCACGCCCTCCTGGGTATGAAACTGGCCGAGCAGTACAAGGAGCGTCCTGAAATCTGCAACGCCATCGGATCCCACCACGAAGAGACCGAGATGACTTCCATCATAGCCCCTCTGGTGCTCGTAGGAGACGCCATCTCAGGCGCCCGTCCGGGAGCCCGCCGCGAGGTGATCGAGTCCTACATCAAGAGGCTCAAGGATATGGAAGACCTTGCAAAGGCATACCAGGGAGTCACCAAGACCTACGCCATCCAGGCAGGCCGCGAACTCAGGGTGATAGTGGGAGCGGAGGAAGTCAGCGATGAGCAGGCCGCAAAGCTCTCCACCGACATTGCACAGAAGATCCAGGAAGAGATGACCTATCCCGGACAGGTGAAGATTACGGTCATCAGTGAAACCAGGTCGGTAGCCTACGCAAAGTAGGCCCCGGCCCTCATCATTCTCCGAAGAGCAGCTTGCGGTCGGCCCTCAGGGCAGTATTCGCCAGGCTCTCGGGGATGAATTTCCAGGAGCCCAATACGGCTTTATCTCCAATTACGGCAGGGTCCACGAGGCCCTGCTTGTTTATATACTGGAATATGAGGTCCCTTATCTCGGGATACTTGGCCACTACACTTTCTTCTATTTTGCCGGTATTGACTCCGGCGCCCCTTACCATAGCTCCACCGCCGCCGCTGGCGCGGTAGGAGGTCATAGCCACGTTGTAGGTGGCGTCCATATCGAAGGCGGAGCCGTCAGCCATACTGGTGATGTTTATCCTGGAACCCTCGGGCTTGGTCACGTCCACCGTGTAGTTTATGCCGGCGGCGGAGTCGAAGTTGTAGGAAGCCTCCGCGAAAGACCAGCGGTCAGTGCCTGTCCTGGCGTCGGCCCTGGGGCTGATGTTGAGCACGTGGTCGCCGGGCTTTTCCATTGTCTTTATCCAAAGTCCGTAGGAGAACTCCAGGAAATCCTTCACTTCCATTCCGGTCATCTTTACCACGAACAG
>JAGCVB010000011.1 GCA_017962585.1 Bacteroidales bacterium | reverse complement strand
GGAAAGGCCTTCCGCAACGAGATAGTTGCCCGTCAGTTCATCTTCCGAATGAGGGAGTTCGAGCAGATGGAAATGCAGTTCTTCATCAAGCCCGGCACCGAGCTGGAATGGTTTGCCAAATGGAAGGAGCAGAGGCTCAAATGGCACGTCAACCTGGGAATGGGAGCAGAGAACTACCGCTTCCACGACCACGAGAAACTGGCCCACTACGCCAACGCCGCAACAGATATCGAGTTCCAGTTCCCGTTCGGATTCAAGGAGCTTGAGGGTATCCACAGCCGCACCAACTTCGACCTTGGCAACCACCAGAAATTCTCCGGAAAGAAGATCCAGTACTTCGACAACGAGACCAACGAGAGCTATACTCCGTACGTGATAGAGACCAGTATCGGTGTTGACCGTACCGTGCTTGCAGTTCTCAGCCATTCGTTCCACGAGGAGACTCTCGAGAACGGCGAGACCCGCGTTGTAATGAGCATTCCTCCGGCACTGGCCCCTGTCAAGGCCGCCGTGCTGCCTCTTGTAAAGAAGGACGGTCTTCCCGAGGTTGCCCAGAAGATAATGAACGACCTCAAGTACGACTTCAACTGCCAGTACGAAGACAAGGACAGCATCGGAAAGCGCTACCGCCGCCAGGATGCCATCGGAACTCCGTTCTGCATCACAGTGGACCACGAGACCCTGAACGACAACTGCGTTACCGTCCGCGACCGTGACACTATGAAGCAGGAGAGAGTTCCTATCGCACAGCTCCACGACCTCATCGACAAGAAAGTCAGTCTCAATAATCTCTTAAGGAACCTGTAGGCTGTTGTGTTGAAGGCTACATTCAAGATAAGGTACAATACCGAATGGGGAGAGGACCTGTTTCTTGTAGCAGGCGATAGAAAGTATCCTATGAAATGGGGAGAGGGCGCCATCTGGAGCGTGTCTGTCCCCGATTTCCCCGTACAGGACCTGGAAGACTACACCTATGTGGTGATGCGCCGCGCCTGCATAGAGCGCACAGAGTGGCGTCACCACAGCCGCAAGGTACCCAAGAAATCGGTAGAGGCTCTTTTCAACGATTCCTGGATAGACTGCCCCGTAAAGGGCTGCCCCTTCCCGCGCGAGCATCAGGCCCCTATGTTCGATACTCCGGGCTTCCGCGGCGCGGGCACGGCGGTGCCGGTGTTCTCGCTCCGCAGCGCCGCAGGATTCGGCATTGGAGAATTCCGCGACCTTCATCCTCTGGTGGACTGGGCCGCAGCCACAGGGCAGCGCGTCATCCAGATTCTCCCTATCAACGACACCACGCGCAAGGGCGGCTGGGAAGACTCCTACCCGTACAATCCCGTGAGCAGCTTCGCCCTCAATCCTATGTACATCCGCCTTCAGGAGATAGGGGTCAAGGAGGATTCTGCGTTCAGCCGCAAGCGTAACGAACTCAACGCCCTGCCGGAGATAGACTACCCCGCCGTTTTCAAGGCAAAGACCAAATATATGCGCCAGGCTTTCGCCGCCAAAGGCGAGGCCGATATGCAGGACGCTTCCTATAAGCAGTTCTGCCAGGACAACGCGTTCTGGCTGGACGAATACGCCGCCTTCTGCGCCGAGCGTGACGCCGACTCCCCCGATTTCCACCGCTGGATCCAGTTCCACCTGGACAGGCAGTTGAAGGAAGAGGTGGCTTACGCACGCTCCAAGGGTATCGCCCTCAAGGGCGACCTCCCCATTGGAGTGAGCGCCGACAGCGCTGACGCCCGCTTCCATCCGCAACTGTTCAACCTGGACTCACGCGCCGGCGCCCCGCCAGACTTCTTCTCCAAAGAAGGCCAGAACTGGGGCTTCCCCACCTACAACTGGGAGCATATGGCGGCTGACGGTTATGCCTGGTGGAAGGCCCGCCTGCGCAAGATGGCGGAGTACTTCGACGCGTTCCGCATAGACCATATCCTGGGCTTTTTCCGCATTTGGGAGATTCCAGCCGCATACTCTGGCGGCAGTATGGGGCATTTCAACCCTGCTCTGCCATACAGCGCCGACGAACTGGCAAAGGCCGGCTTGCCGGAAGACCCTGCCATCTTCCTGGAAGACCCGCACCGGAAAGGCTGGTTCCATCCGCGGATTTCTCCGGATACTTCTGCTCTTGATTTCCAGCAGAAGAAGAATTTCGACCAGATGTACTGGGATTTCTTCTATCACCGTCACGAAGAATTCTGGAAACTCAACGGCCAGAAGAAACTTCCTGAACTTCTTTGTGCTACAGGTATGCTGGCCTGTGGAGAAGACCTGGGAATGATTCCCCAGTGTGTGCACGAGGTGATGGACCACGAGAAGATACTGACTCTGGAGATGCCACAGATGGAGAAGGGCCGTCCCTGGCCGTACCTGAGCGTATGCGCCACTTCCAGCCACGACCTTGAGACGCTGCGAATGCAAAAAGAGGACGACAGGACTCCGCTGGAGTGCGCGGGCATCCTGCAGGAGAATCTGAACTCTGTGTCTATGCTTGCCATTTTCCCTATCCAGGACTGGCTGTCGATAGATGCAGCCCTGCGTAGGGAAGACTTTATGTCAGAGAGAATCAACTATCCCGCCAACCCCCATAATCAGTGGAAATATCGTCTCCACCTCAATCTGGAAGACCTCGCAAAGGAAACGGAATTTTCCTCCAAGGTTGCCGCTATGATCAAAGCTTCCAACCGATAGTTAACGTTTCATAGAGGGGTTGTCTCCACCTAAACCCGTGGCCGCCCGTGGCCTCGTGAACGGGTGGATGGCGCTTGCGCCAGACGGGATGGAGCGAAGCGGAAGGTTTAGGGGAGACAACCCCTCTATGAAACGTCTAGTCTGAGTTTAGTCTGACCAGCCCTGGGCGGTGACGGGCATTTCGAGGCCTTCGGGGGTGACTAGGACGGTTCCGGCCTCGGGGAGGGCCAGGTGGCCGATGATGTCGAAGGTCTGGAAGTCCTTGCGGAACTTGTCAAGGCTCAGGATGGGGATGGTGAACAGCAGCTGGTAGTCGTCCCCTCCGTTCATCGCGGCGGAGATAGGGTCTATGTCCATCTCCTTGCCCCTCTGGAAAGTGTTCCCTTCGAAAGGAATCATAGCCGCGTAGATCTTTACGCCAAGGCCGCTGTCGCGGGAAAGCCGTTTTACGGCGTCCGCGAGGCCGCGGGTGAGGAAGTATCCGTGGGAAGGGTAGATTTCGGCCTCTTCCAGCTGTGAGACGATGCTTGGGTTGAGCTCCGGCTTCAGGTAGGCCTGGACCAGCATCCTGCTGGCCTCCAGGCTCACTTCGCCTCCGCTCTCGAAGAATCGTTTTTCCCTTTGGAGCACCCTGAGGCCCATATAGGCGGCGCCGAGGCGTCCGGACACGCAGATAAGGTCCTTGCTCTTGGCGGGGTTGCGGCGTTTGGCGTTCAGGATAGAGGTCTCCCCTGTTGCGTTTACGCTTATTGTGAGGCCGTTCTGCGATGGAACCAGGTCCAGGGCCACGTCCTTGAAGCCGTTCTCTTTGGCAGCGGTGGAGATGCCTTCCCAGATATCCTTAACCTGGGGGAAATCCAGCTTGGCGGACAGGCCCAGGATAACGGAGAGCGTGCGCGGATGGGACATATGCGCGTAGAGTTCTCCGCAGACGCTGAGGACAGCCTTGTATCCCAAGTGCTTGAGAGGGAAGTATACGAGGTCGAAGTCAATCCCCTCAAGGAGGACCCTGGAGGCGCTGGTTATCTGCGCCCCTTTTGCCGGAGTCTCGAAGACGGGGGAGTGGCACGGTTTGAAGGGTGTGCCTGAATAGAGTCTTTCGATTGCTTCTATCTTGCCGATATCTGAAAAGCTGTCACCTGCCATGAATCGCGTATTGTGGTTTAGGCAAAAGTAGCAATAATATTTATATCTTTGCCGTATGAAATGGATAATGACAGCCCTTTCAGCGGCATTGCTGGCCGTTTCGGCAATGGCTCAGAACGCAGCGGGAGTTTCCGTGATGTCTTTCAACATCCGCGGCGAGAACGATACTGACGGGTCCAATTCCTGGGCTTTCCGTTACGTAGCAGCTTCTATGATGCTTGAAGACACTGCCGCCGACCTGGTATGCCTCCAGGAGGCTACCTATGACCAATTGAAGTATTATGCCGACCTGTTATCCAAGAGCAAGTGGATTGGAGTGGGACGCGACGACGGCAAGAAAGCCGGAGAATATACGGCGTTCCTTTACAATTCAAAGAACCTTACCGCCGGCAAAAGTGGTACTTTCTGGCTGTCTGAGACTCCGGACAAGGCTTCTTCCGGCTGGGGTGCAGATCATCCCTGCGATGCCGTCTGGGCAGTTTTCAAAGAAAAGAAATCGGGAAATAGTTTCCTGGCGGTCAACACTCACATTGACGTGGAAGACCCGGCTTTCCGCAAGCAGGCCCTTGACCTGATAATGCAGAAAATCCAGGAATTGAACACCGGCAACCTGCCCGTAGTACTTACAGGTGGATTCAATATGGAAGACGATGACGAGAATATGGCCGTGGTAAAATCCAGCCTTCAGAATGCAAGGAGCGTCGCCTTCAACACTGACGACGTGCGGACTTACCACAACTACGGAAAGGTTTCAATGAAGATAGACCACATCTATTTCGGAGGATTCAGCTCCTGCCAGGAATTCAAGACAATAACCACCCGTTACAATGACAGGGCATACGTCTCCGACCACAATCCCATACTGGCAACGCTGATCTTGTAACCCTATGACAAGTCAAAAGAACATTATGACCAACTGGCGCTGGTGGATAACCGCGCTGTTGTTCATAGCCACTACGGTCAACTATATGGACCGTCAGGTGCTTTCCCTTACGTGGAAAGACTTCATAGCCCCGGAGTTCCACTGGACAGACAACGATTACGGCACTATAACTTCAATCTTCTCCATCGCCTATGCTGTCTGTATGCTGTTCGCCGGCAAATTCGTAGACTGGGCGGGCACCAAGAAGGGATATCTGTGGTCCATTGGAATCTGGTCTACGGCAGCCTGTCTCCACGCCGGATGCGGCTGGGCGGCAATGCATCTGCTTGGGTATGAGAATGTTGCGGCTATGGCTGCCCTGGAAAAGGGCTCCGCGGCCGCCTTGGCGGTGGCTTCCGTCAGCGTGTGGCTGTTCCTGGCGGCCAGGTGCCTGCTGGCATTGGGCGAAGCGGGCAACTTCCCCGCGGCCATAAAGACCACGGCGGAGTATTTCCCCAAGAAAGACCGCGCCTTCGCCACGTCCATCTTCAACGCCGGCGCATCTGTGGGGGCCCTCATCGCGCCCGCCACAATTCCTCCTCTCGCCCTCAAATACGGCTGGGAGGCCGCTTTCATAATAATCGGAGCGATAGGATTCTTGTGGATGGCTTTCTGGGTGTTCAGTTATGAAAAGCCGGAAAAGAGCAGAAGGGTGAACGAGGCGGAACTGGCATATATCCGGCAGGACGAGTTATCCGCCGAAGAAGCCTTGAGCGAGTTCAAGCCCAGTGAGAAGTCTGTTTCTATCTGGAAATGCTTCACTTTCAAGCAGACCTGGGCTTTCATTACCGGAAAGGCTCTGACGGACGGCGTGTGGTGGTTCTTCCTGTTCTGGGCTCCGGCTTATTTCTCGGACCAGTTCGGCTATAAGTCTTCTTCTGGAATGGGTATGGCGCTGATAATTGTGCTGTATGCCATTGTCACGGTAATTTCCATATTCGGCGGATACCTTCCAAAGTTGTTCGTTGACAGGAAGGGGATGAATCCATATTCAGGAAGGATGCTGGCAATGCTGATATTTGCGTTCTTCCCTCTGTTCGCGCTGTTTGCGCAGCCGATGGGTGTGCACTCGGCGTGGTGGCCGGCCGTTTTCATCGGCCTGGCCGGAGCCGGGCACCAGGCCTGGAGCGCCAACCTCTTCTCAACCATCGGGGATATGTTCCCCAAGAGCGCCATAGCCACGGTTACCGGAATCGGAGGAATGGCAGGGGGAATAGGCTCCGCCCTCGTGCAGAAGGCAGCAGGCTGGCTGTTCACCAGGACCGAGGCCCTTGGACCGGCATTCAATTTCCTTGGTTTCGAGGGGAAGCAGGGAG
Organism: Bacteroidales bacterium; assembly: GCA_017962585.1. Classification (GTDB taxonomy): domain Bacteria; phylum Bacteroidota; class Bacteroidia; order Bacteroidales; family UBA932; genus Cryptobacteroides. Next base: position 3,518 of record JAGCVB010000011.1, on the reverse strand, counting down.
GGTATTTCCTGGTATTCTGTTGTTGCGGAGTGGCCTATCTGCTGGCCTGGATAATAATGAAGAGCCTTGTACCTGAATATCGTCAGGTCAGGATTTAGGAGTATCCTTGAAAATCACTTTCTCGTTCATAAAGAAGTTGATGAAACCGCAGATAGTGACTGCAATGAGGTTACACCATACTACATCCCATCTGGTCAGGCGCTCCAGACCCAGCAGGAGCAGCATCTTAAGGAAGAATACACCTGCATAGGAAGCGTTGAACTTGAGAAAATGCTTCAGATAAGACTTCAGATTTTCGCCTTGCATGCGGTCGCGCCAAACCAGTTTGCTGGAGGACAGGAAATTGACCAGGGTGGCGCATTCGAAGGAGATTATAGGAGAAACAATATACTCGCCCACATAACTCTTGAAGACTACAGACGACAAAAACCACAGGACAAGAGTGTCCGTGGCGGTTCCTAGGAGGCTTACGGCCGTATGTTTGCCCAGTCTTTTTAAGGTGTCGACAAAGCCCATCGGGTCCAGGGTCAGGTTTTAACGAGGCGCAATTTAAGAAAAAAAAGTGCAAAGCATAATAAAAATAGGGGATCCCGTCAATCTATGCCTGCAAGATGGGCAGCAGATTGCCATTGTCGGAGACAACGCGGCAGGCAAGACCACCCTGGTGAATATCCTTATGGGCCGCAGCCGCCTGCCGGGAAATCCCGTCAGCTATGACTTCTCGCCTTCGGCCTCCAATATGGTCAGCGACAATATAAGATACATAGAATTCCAGGACGCCTACGGTGCTGCAGGAGCCAACTACTACCACCAGTTGAGGTGGAACAGCGTTGAAATTGACGAAGAAACCCCCACCGCAGGGGAACTCCTGCAAGGCGTGGGGGACGAGGCTCTGAGGGAAGAACTTTTCACACTGTTCAACCTATATCCCGTCCTGGACAAATACATAATAACCCTGTCCAGCGGAGAACTGCGCAAGTTCCAGATTGCGCGCGCGCTTTTCTCAAGGCCGCGTGTACTCATCCTGGACAATCCCTTCATAGGCCTGGACGTCCAGACCAGGGACCAGTTGTCCGACCTGCTAGGAAGGCTCGCTTCCAGCTGGAAATTGATGATAATACTGGTGATGTCCCGTTGGGAAGTAATGCCGGCCTTCATCAATCGCGTCATACCAATAAATGAGATCAAACTGCCTGATGGTTGTACCATGTGTCATTGCCGGCCAGACCGGCAATCTCAGATTCCCGGGCAAGCCGGGAATGACGAAGAGTATGACGAAGTGAAGGAGTCCATACTCTCCCTGCCGGACAAAGAATTCCAAAAAGAAGGGTTCTATCCTTCGGAGGAAGGCTCCTGCATCCTCAAGTTCAACAATATCACCATTCGATACGACACCCGCACCATCCTCAAGGACTTCAGTTGGACTGTGCACGAAGGGGAGCGCTGGGCCATAACGGGGCAGAACGGAGCGGGCAAGTCTACGCTCCTGTCGCTGGTATGTGCCGACAACCCTCAGGCATACGCCTGTGATATGGAAATCTTCGGCCACAAGAGAGGAACAGGGGAGAGCATTTGGGACATCAAGAAGCACATAGGCTATGTCAGCCCTGAGATGCACCGCTCCTATCAGAAAAATATCACTGCCCTGGAAGTGGTTGCAAGCGGTCTGTTTGACACGGTGGGGCTTTATATGCATCCCGATGATGAACAGCTTGAACGGAGCAGATGGTGGATGAGGGTATTCCAGATTGAGGACCTGGCTTCACGGTCCTATCTGAGACTATCCTCAGGCGAGCAGAGGCTCTGTCTGCTGGCCAGGGCGTTTGTAAAGGATCCGGAATTGCTGATCCTAGACGAGCCTATGCACGGTCTGGATTTTAAGAATATGGACAAAGTTCAAAAAATAATTGATATCTTTGCAAGTCGGCCTCGGAAGACGTTGCTGATGGTCAGCCATTATGCTTCAGAATTTCCGGCCTGTATAAGCCACAAGTTAGAAATGCTAAAATTTTAAACATAATTGATAATAGTTATAAAGAAATCACAAAAAAGTAGTTTTATTTTTACACGCTGAATTGGACTAAAACTAAATCCTAAATACATTTAACTTTTTTAATCCAATCTTAATTAAAATTTATGAAACAATTCTTCACGAAAGTGACGATGGCAGTTCTTGCCATTTTCACAGTCTTGTCTGCATCTGCGCAGACTAGAGCTATCAGTGGAAAAGTTGTCGATCAGGCCGGCGTTCCCGTTATCGGTGCGTCTGTTATCGTAGTTGGTAACAGCACCATCGGAACCGTTACCGACCTTGATGGTAATTACTCACTCAATGTTCCTGCAGGAGCAACCCTGAGTGTTTCCTTCATTGGATACACCACAGAGACAATTGCTGTAGGCAATCAGTCAGTGATCAACGTTACCCTTCAGGAAGACAACGAATTCCTTGAGGAAACAGTGGTCATCGGTTACGGTGTTCAGCGCAAGAGCGACCTCACCGGTTCCGTAGCATCCGTAAAGGAAGCCGACCTTTCTTTCCGTTCAACCTCCGATGCAGCTGCAGCCCTCCAGGGAAAGGCAGCAGGTATCCAGGTAAGCAACGCATCAGGTGCTCCTGGTAAGGGATCAGACATCCGCGTCCGTGGTGTATCATCCAACGGACAGTACGGACTCGGCCCGCTCCTCATCGTAGACGGACTTAAAGTGGACAACATCCAGTACCTCGATCCTTCAATGATCGAATCAATCGAGGTCCTGAAGGACGCCGCATCAGCCGCCATCTACGGCGCACAGGCTGGTAACGGTGTTATCCTCGTAACCACTAAGAACGGTTCCAAGGCAACAGACGGAAACGTATTCTTCCAGTATCAGATAGATATGAACCGCCTCGGCCACCGTGCAAAGGTTATGAACGCAGAGCAGTACATCGACTGGATGACCCAGGCCGGCTATGTACAGTCCAAGGAGGACCTCATTGCAAACGGCATATGGGACGGCAAGACCGACACCAACTGGGCTGACGCAGTTTACGGACTCGGTATCAACCACCGTGCGACCGTAGGAGCACAGGCAGGAAGCGAGAAGGGTTCATACTATGTAGCCCTCACTTATGTAGACCAGGACGGTATGGTAAGGGGCAACAAGGACTTCTACAAGCGTCTCACAGCCCAGATCAACGCCGACTATAAGATCAAGCCCTGGTTCACTATCGGAACCAACACCTCAATCGAGCGCTACGAGAGCGGTGCCGTATCAGAGCACTCAGAGTACAGTAACGGTGCAAACGGTACCTCACTGCTTGGAACCCTCATCATCGACCCTCTCACCCCTGTATACTACACAGACGAGTCACAGCTGCCTAACGGAATGAAGTCAGCCATCGAGAGAGGAATGCAGGTATACAAGAACGAGCAGGGATACTACTACGCCACCTCCAAGATGGAGGAGGGAGACGGTGGTAACCCTCTGGTATTCCGCGACCGTAACAACAACACCTCCGAGGGATTCAACGTACGTGG
>JAGCVB010000002.1 GCA_017962585.1 Bacteroidales bacterium | reverse complement strand
GAACAAAAATACACAAAATAATACTTACATTTGTATGTTATGTCAGATTTTATAGTATCAGCCCGCAAGTACCGTCCAAGCTCTTTCCAGACGCTTGTAGGGCAGGACAACATAGCCAGGACTCTCAAGAATTCCATAGCCCGGGGCCAGCTTGCCCACGCGTATCTTTTCTGCGGCCCAAGAGGTGTAGGCAAAACCAGTACCGCACGCATTTTTGCAAAGGCGATAAACTGTTCCAACCCCTCCCCGGACTTCGAACCCTGCGGAGAGTGCGAGTCCTGCAGGTCCTTTGCCGAGGGCCGCTCGTACTGTATATACGAGCTTGACGCGGCCTCCAACAGCGGCGTGGACGCTATGAGGGACCTGATAGAAAAAGTGCAGATTCCGCCGCAGACCGGGCGTTACAGCGTATACATAATAGACGAGGTCCATATGCTCAGCAACCAGGCCTTCAACGCTTTCCTGAAGACCCTGGAAGAGCCGCCGGCATACGCAATCTTCATCCTGGCCACCACAGAGAAGCACAAAGTCATACCCACCATCCTGTCCCGCTGCCAGATATACGATTTCAACCGAATCAGCATAATGGACATGGTCCGCAGCCTCAGGGTGATTGCTGACAAGGAAGGCGTGGGCATAGAGGACGAGTCCCTTCACGTGATAGCGCGCAAGGCGGACGGCTCAATGCGCGACGCCCTCACCATATTCGACCAGACGGTGGCTTTCTGCGGCACTGACATCACTTACGACAGCGTCATAGAGAACCTGAACGTACTCGATTACGAATACGGCTTCTCCCTGGTGGACGCCTTCCTGGCGTCGGACCACGCAAAAGCGCTGCTGACATTTGACGAGATCCTTGCAAAGGGCTTCAACGCCCAGTACTTCATATCCTCCCTGGGAACGCATTTCCGGGATTTGATCGTCAGCAAGACAGGCGGTTTGGAATCCCTCCTGGATTATCCGGATTCCATACGCCAGAGGTATGCCGAGCAGGCTTCCAAGTGCTCACTGCAGTTCCTGTACGACGGACTCAACCTTATAAGCCAGTGCGAGGCCGGATACAGGATGGCTGTGAACCAGCGCCTGCACATTGAGATAACGCTGATGCGTCTGGCCTTCCTGAAGGGGGTTCCTTCGGAGGCGGCGCAGGGCAAGCCCGCGGCAGCGCCTGTCCAGGCGCCCGCGCCGGCTGCAAAGCCGGAGCCCCTTCAGGCTCCTCAGCCGGAAGAGCCGGCGGCGGCAAAGGCTCAGCAGCCTCAGGAAGCTCCCGCGGCTCCCGCAAAGCGCGCCTCGGTGAAGAAGGCCGCCGGGCTGTCCCTTTCGGCCATAATGAGCGGCGGGGCAAAGCAGGAGTCCTCGGCAGAGGAGACTCCCGCGGCGGAGTCGTCCCTGCCTTCGGACGACGACCTCCGCGCCGCCTGGATAAAGCTATCAGACTCCTACCTCCAGGCTCAGCCCAGGCTCGCCGTGACAATGAAGAACGCCAATCTGGAAATCAGCGGGGACGACAGCGCCAAACTGCTGCTTTTCCAGGTAGATAACGTGTCCCAGCAGTCCTGGATAAAGGAGAAGAAACTGCTGGAGATGGAAGGCAAGATCCAAAGCGCCCTTTCTTCCAAGAAGGTTCGTCTGGAGGTAGGCGTAAAGCCGTACGTGGAGCAGCCAAAGGAGAAATACCTGCCTTCCGAGAAGGCACAGGACTTGATGGAGAAGAACCAGGAATTCAAGAACCTGGTAATAGATTTGGAATTGGACATTTAACAGTAGCTATATGAAACTGCGTTGCGAGAACATAGTCAAGAAATACGGAATGAGAACCGTGGTCAAAGGCGTTTCCATGGAAGTGGAACAGGGGGAGATAGTAGGCTTCCTGGGCCCCAACGGAGCTGGAAAGACCACCAGTTTCTATATGATGACAGGCCAGATAGAGCCCAATGCCGGCCGTATTTTCCTTGACGAGGAGGACATCACCGGACTGCCTATGTACAAGAGGGCGCAGAAGGGTCTCGGATACCTTCCCCAGGAGGCCTCTGTCTTCCGCAAGATGACAGTGGAGAACAACATCCTTTCCGTGATGGAGATGAACCACGTTCCCCGCGAGCAGCGCTACAAGCGTCTGGAAGAACTGATAGCGGAGTTCAACCTGTCCAAGGTGCGCAAGAGCCTGGGAATCCAGCTTTCGGGAGGCGAGAGGCGCCGTACCGAGATTGCCCGCGCCCTGGCCATAGACCCCAAGTTCATCCTCCTGGACGAGCCTTTCGCAGGAGTTGACCCTATTGCCGTAGAGGACATCCAGTACATCATAGCCAAACTCAAGTACAAGAATATCGGAGTCATAATCACCGACCATAACGTGGGAGAGACCCTGGCCATTACCGACAGGGCGTATCTCCTTTACGAAGGCACAATACTCCAGGAAGGCACGCCGGAGTCTCTGGCGGCCGACGCCGACGTACGCACCAAGTACCTTGGCGCGGGATTCGTGCTAAAAAAATCGGTATCGGTGCAGAGAGCCCAGGAAGAATACGAGAGGTCTATAAATTCACAAAATCTTTGACGTCCTGGGCGCTGATAGTGGATCCTCCAAGGATCAGCAGCCTTTCCACCACATTGTTCAGTTCGCGGACGTTTCCGGGCCAGGACTTGGCCTGCAGCATCTTCACGGCCTCTTCCGAGAAGGTTTTCCGGGTCATTCCCTTGTCGAAGCACGCTTCGCTGAAATACTTTATCAGTTCCGGGATATCGTCTTTGCGCTCGTCCAGCGAGGGCACGCGTATGAGGATGACGCTGAGCCTGTGGTAGAGGTCTTCGCGGAAGTTGCCTTTCTCAATTTCCTGCTGGAGGTTCTTGTTGGTGGCGGCCACTACACGGACGTCCACCTCTATGTCGGTGTCGCCGCCCACGCGGGAGAGTTTGCGCTCCTGAAGCACGCGCAGCACCTTGGCCTGCGCGGCAAGGCTCATATCGCCTATCTCGTCCAGGAACAGGGTTCCGCCGTTGGCCTGCTCGAACTTGCCCTTGTGCTGCTTGACGGCCGAAGTGAAAGATCCTTTCTCGTGGCCGAAAAGTTCGCTTTCTATCAGTTCAGAAGGGATGGCCGCGCAGTTGACCTCGATATAAGGCATGGCGCTGCGGAGACTCTGTTGGTGCAGGTTGCGGGCAACAAGTTCCTTTCCGGAGCCGTTGGGGCCGGTTATGAGGACGCGCGCATCAGTAGGAGCCACCTTTGCTATCATAGCCTTGATGTGCTCCATTGGCGCGGAGTTGCCTATCATGTCCGCTCCGTATATCTTCTTTTTCAGGATCTTGTTCTCCCTTACAAGGGAAGCCCTTTCGGTGGAGTTCTTGAGGGTTATGAGTATTCTGTTGAGGTCAAGCGGCTTCTGGATGAAGTCGAAGGCGCCCTTTTTCATGCATTCTACAGCGGTGTCAATGTCACCGTGGCCTGAAATCATGATTATGGCTGAGTCTATGCCCATAGACACCAGTTTGTCAAGGACTTCCATTCCGTCCATTCCGGGCATCTTGATGTCGCAGAAAATGGCGTTGTACTTGTCCTTGTCCACCATCTTTATGGCGGTGGCGCCGTCTTCTGCTACTTCTACTTCGTGTCCTTCATCTCCGAGGATTTCCTTGAGGGAATTCCTGATGGAGCGTTCGTCGTCAATTATAAGAATCTTCATAACAGTACAAAGATAGCAATGTCGGGGCATAAAAAAAAGTGACCGCGAGGCCACTTTTTATATGTATGTTCTAGAAGTTACCTTCCTCTTGCGGGAGCTCCTCCGCCGTTGCCGCGGCTTGCGCTGTTAGAGCGGCTTGCGCTTCCTGAGCTGCGTGTCTGAGGAGCGGAATTCCTGGTGGAATTGGCTGCTACAGTCGGGCGGTTGGCGCTTGCCGAATTCCTGGGCGCTGCCTTGGGAGCGGGCTTCGGATCAACTCTCTGCTCTGTCCTGGGCTTTGCCGTGTTCTTGTTCACAGTTACTCCTGACTGAACGCTGGCACGGGGCTTGGAGTCGTTCTTGGGAGCAGGAGCAGCATTGTGAGAAGGCGCGGGGGCCGGATTGGCATTATGCTTGGGAGCAGGTGCAGGGTTGTTGTGAGGCTTGGGAGCCGGAGCCGGCTTCGCGTTATGCTTGGGCTTGGGCTTAGGTGCCGGAGCCGGAGGCGGTGGCGGAGGGGGCGGAGGCGTGGGCCTGTGAGAGTAGTACGGCGCGGGGGCCGGACGGCGAGGATGGAAAATCCTGTACAGGAGGCTGGTCCTGTAGGTGGTTCTGTTAGATATGATGACTGTAGGCTCTACAATTACATCCGGAGTACGTGCTACAGTCCTATACTCGACGGAGCAAGAAGAAACTGCGAGAACCGCAAGTGCTAAACCAAATATGTAAGTAAACCTTTTCATGATCGTAAGTTTTAGAGTTCACCTTGCTTATAGCAAACGGTATGCCATAATTCAAAAACATGAAAATTCATACAGATATTCGTGATTTTTTTGAATAATGATAAAATATTCCCAGAAAAGACTAACTTTGTGTATTATGAAAAAAATAGTATTCCTTCTGGCAGCCATGCTGTCCCTTACCAGCTGCAGCTTACTTAGCGGAATCAACTGGGATTCAGCCCAGTTGGGCCAGGCAGCCGGCGCCGCAATGACGGCGATGTCAATCACAGACGCACAGATAATCTCGCTCTGCGCGCAGTCCATAGCACAGGAAGATGCGCAGAACAGGATAGACAATGGCAGTTACGCGGCCAGGCTCAAGAGAGTCCTCTCCGGCGTTACAGTAAAGGGACTGGTGCTGGATCCCAAGGTGTACATTAAGAACGACATCAACGCCTTTGCCAGTGGAGACGGCTCCATACGCGTCTACAGCGGCCTTATGGACGTGATGGACGACGCCGAGTTGTTCGCAATCATAGGTCACGAGATTGGCCACGTGGTCAACCAGGACACCAAAAAGGCTATGAAAAGCGCCTATCTTGCAGCGGCCGCACGTGGCGTCGTAAACGCTGCCGGCGCAGTGGGCGTGCTTTCCCAGTCCGTGCTTGGAGACATAGGCCAGGCTTATTTCAATTCCCAGTATTCCCAGAAGCAGGAGCTGGCCGCAGACAAGTTCGGTTTCGAGTTCTGCGTGGCATACAAGAAGGACCCGTACGCGATGTACAACTCCCTCCAGAAACTCCAGAGACTGTCTTCATCCCGCCAGTCTTCCTACCTCGAGAAGATGTTCTCTTCCCACCCGGACAACGAGACCAGGTCCAAGAAGGTGAAGGATATGGCTGACAAATACGTCAAGAGCGCCAAGTAAAGAATATGCGAGTACCCGATATAATCATTGCCGTCGACGGTTATTCTTCGACAGGCAAGAGTACGCTGGCAAAACTCATTGCCAAGGAGTTTGAATTCCTTTATCTGGATTCTGGAGCAATGTACAGGGGAGTCACCCTGTTCGCCCAGGAGAACGGACTCATAGACGAGAACAGTGTCATATCTCCCAAGTTGAAAGATGCCCTGGAAGGCCTTGACCTTTACTTCGGACTGGACGGGACCTATATAGGCGACCGCTGCATAGAGAAACTTATCCGCACGATGGGCGTTTCCTCACAGGTCAGCCCCATTTCGGCCGTGCCGTACGTGCGCAATTTTGTCGATTCAAAATTGCACGAGATGGCAAAGGCCGGGCGCGTGGTGATGGACGGCAGGGACATAGGCACCACTGTCTTCCCCAATGCGGAACTGAAGATATTCATGACCGCCTCCGACCAGGTCCGCGCGCAGCGCCGCTTTGACGAGCTGGTGGCAAAAGGAGAGAACCCGTCTTTCGACGAAGTCCTTGCCAACCTCAAGGAGAGGGACTATATAGACTCTCACCGCGAGGCCTCCCCTCTGTCTCGTGCCGCAGACGCCTACGTGATGGACAACTCCGACATGACCATCAAGGAAGAGCTGGAATGGGTCAGGGGAGTGATCCAGGGTAAACTCGGAATCCTGGAATAATGGCCCTCAGAGTTGAAATCGATCCCGACGCCGGCTTTTGCGGCGGAGTCATCCGCGCAATAGGCACGGCGGAGAGGTTTCTTGGCGACAATCCTGAAAAGACGCTCTATTCACTAGGAGCGATAGTTCACAATGAGCAGGAGCTCTCGCGCCTGAGCGCCCTGGGGCTGCGTCAGGTGGCCGGGGCGGACGATCCGGCCCTGCCCGAAGGCAGCGCCCTGCTGATCCGCGCCCACGGTGAGCCTCCCGCCACCTATGAAGTCGCGAAGGAGCGTTCCCTGGACGTGATAGACTGCACCTGTCCCGTGGTGCTGAAACTTCAGAAAGACATCAGGAAGGCATCCGCTCGGATATCCCCCGCAGGAGGCCAGATAATCATATTCGGCAAGATCGGGCACGCCGAGGTGCTGGGCCTTCTGGGCAACACTTCCGCAGAAGCAATCGTCATAGAGAGCGAGCAGATGCTCCTGGATTGCCTGAAGGACGGCCGCATACGCAAGGACGGGCCCCTGGAGATATTCTCCCAGACTACGAAGGATCCGGACGAGTATGGGCGGATATGCAACATCCTGTCGGCAGAATGCCGCAACGTGTCGGTACATCATACCATCTGCAGGCAGGTGGCTTCAAGGCACAGCAGGCTTGAGACTTTCGCCCGGGGGCACGACGTCGTAGTGTTCGTAAGCGGCAAGGAGAGTTCCAACGGAAAGGTCCTGTCCGCTTTCTGCAAGAAATGCAATCCCAGGACTTTCGTGGCCCTGAGCCCTTCGGAGATAGATCCCGCCTGGTTCAGGCAGGGAGACAAGGTAGGGGTGAGCGGCGCCACATCCACCCCCAAGTGGCTTTTGGAGCAGGTAGCCTGCCATATCCGAAATTTTGCATTGTAAATAGGATTTTTTATTTTTGCACAGATAAGCTAATCATAATAAAACACAAATATTTATGGCAACAACTGCAGATTTCAAGAACGGCCTTTACATCAAGTATAACGACAAGCCCTGCATGGTAGTGTATTTCCAGCAAGTAAAACCGGGAAAGGGCCCCGCTTTCGTAAAGACTAAGCTCCTCAACCTGGAGAACGGCCGCATCCTGGAGAACACCTTCAGCGCAGGTATGAAGATTG
>JAGCVB010000100.1 GCA_017962585.1 Bacteroidales bacterium | reverse complement strand
GACGGCTCTCCGGAGTATAAGCTGACTGACAGCACAAAGAAGACCCGCGGCACCGTGATCACCATGTACCTTGATGACGACTCCGCCGAGTATGCCACCCACGCAAAGATCCAGGAACTGCTGAACAAGTTCTGCAAGTTCATGCCGGTCAAGATTATCTTCGGCAAGGAGCAGGAGTGGAAGGACGGCAAGTATGTCGACACCGACAAGGACAACGTCATCAACAACATCGAGCCAATCTGGACAAAGGCTCCAGCGGACCTTAAGGAAGAAGACTACATGAAGTTCTACAAGGACCTCTACCCTATGGAAGAAGATCCTATGTTCTACATACACCTGAACGTTGACTATCCGTTCACCCTCACAGGCGTGCTCTACTTCCCCAAGATCAAGGAGAGGATGGCAATAGACAAGCATAAGATTCAGCTCTACTGCAACCAGATGTTCGTCACCGACCACGTGGACAACATAGTCCCGGACTTCCTCACCCTGCTGCACGGAGTCATCGACTCCCCCGACATACCCCTGAACGTGAGCCGCAGCTACCTGCAGAGCGACAAGAACGTGAAGATGATATCCACCTACATAACCCGCAAGGTGGCTGACAGGCTTGAGGAGATATTCAAGGAGCAGAGGGCACAGTTGGAAAGCAAATGGGACAACATAAAGCTGTTCATAGAATACGGTATGCTGTCAGACCAGAAATTCGGAGAGAGAGGTGTCAACTTCGCCCTGTTGAAGAATACTGACGGCAAGTACTTCAGCATAGACGAATACAAGAAGGCCGTAGAGCCCCTGCAGACCGACAAGGACAAGAAAGTGGTCTTCCTGTACGCCACCAACCTCCAGGACCAGTATTCCCGTATAGAACAGGCCAAGAACCTGGGTTACGACGTCCTTCTGATGGACTGCGAGCTTGACTCCCACTTCGTCAACCTCCTGGAGCAGAAGGTGGAGAACTGCCGTTTCTGCCGCGTAGACTCCGACAGCGTGGAGAACCTCATCCCCAAGCAGGAAGAGATCAAGCCGGAGATGAGCGAGGACGACAAGAAGGCCCTGGACGAACTTGTCAAGGGCGTCCTGCCTGCCGGCAACGAATACTACGTGGAAGCGCGCAACCTGGGCGAGAACGCCGCGCCGGTGACCATCACCCAGAGCGAGTTCATGCGCCGCTTCAGGGAGATGAGCGCCCTGAGCGGAGGAATGAACTACTACGGCGATATGCCTGAGGCATACAACATAATAGTGAATATGCAGAGCCCCGTCATCAGCAGGATATGGGCGGACAGGGAGAACAGCGGCACCCTGCTGAAGCAGGTGGCTGACCTGGCCCTGCTGGAAAACGGGATGCTCAAGGGCAAGGACCTGGCCGATTTCATAGCCAGGAGCCGCGAACTGCTCAAATAGTTGTTTACAACTATGTTTATAACTAAGACTGCGCCCCCTAAGGAGCGCAGTCTTATTATGTCTATCTTTAGAGTATGAAACAAAGCGGCTCAAACCAACCTATCTATGATGCCCGCCAGCTTGGCGCAGGCAAGATGACTCTTCTTGGCTTCCAGCACTTGTTCGCAATGTTCGGAGCCACCATCCTCGTACCTGTGATCACAGGTCTCTCCGTGTCAGCCACTCTGCTGTTTGCCGGTCTTGGAACCCTTATCTTCCACTTCTGCTCCAAATTCAAGGTTCCTGCCTTCCTGGGATCTTCATTCGCATTCCTCGGAGGATACGCCGCCGTTTCCCAGATGGGAATGGACAGCTATGGTATGACACTCCAGCAGGCTCTTCCGTATGCCTGTATCGGCGTCTTCTGCGCCGGTCTGATGTACTTTATCCTGGCCGGACTCTTTGCTGCCTTCGGTGCCAAGAGAGTTATGAAATTCTTCCCTCCCGTGGTTACCGGTCCCATCATCATCGCAATCGGACTCACCCTTTCCGGAACTGCAATCGAAAGCTGCTCCCAGAACTGGTGGATCGCCCTTCTTGCCATTGCAATCATCGTTGTCTGCAACATCTTCGGCAAGGGAATGATCAAGATCGTGCCCATTCTCCTGGGTGTGCTGGGTTCCTACATCGTGGCAGCCTGCTTCGGCCTGGCCGACTTCTCGGGCGTAAAGGATGCCGCTTGGGTAGGCCTTCCGTTCCAGTGGGGCAATACTGCGTTCGCAGTGTTCAAGAACCCTAACTGGGGCCTGATTGTGGCAGCCATCATCGCAATCGTGCCCATCTCGCTGGCAACTATGGTTGAGCATATCGGAGATATGTGCGCCATCTCCTCCACCACAGGCATCAACTACCTCGAGGATCCGGGACTTCACAGGACCCTTATGGGAGATGGTCTTGCTACCGCACTCGCCTCTATGTTCGGAGCTCCCGCAAACACCACCTACGGAGAGAATACCGGAGTGCTCAACATCACCAAGGTGTTCGACCCCCGCGTAATCCGCCTTGCAGCCGTGTTCGCCATCGTACTGAGCTTCTGCCCTAAGTTTGCCGCTCTCATCGGTGCAATGCCTTCCGCAACCATCGGAGGCGTTTCGCTGGTGCTCTACGGTATGATTTCCGCGGTGGGTGTGCGCAACCTCATCGAGAACCAGGTTGACTTCACTAATTCCCGCAATCTCATCATCGCAGCCCTCATCCTGGTACTGGCAATCGGTATCAAGTACGGAGCCAACGACGCCATCAGCATCGGCTTCACTTCTCTCAGCGGACTTGCAGTTGCAGCCCTCACCGGAATCATCCTCAACGCCATCCTTCCTGGAAAGGACTACGATTTCGGAAAGAATTCCGCAGCCGATATGGCCGTGAACTTCGGAAGCACCCGCAATCCGGAAGAGAAGGCAGACTAGATGAAGTTTCAGCTTGAATCGTCATACAAGCCCGCCGGTGACCAGCCGGAGGCAATAGCACAACTCACCAACGCTCTGAACCAGGGCGTTGGTGATGTCACTTTGCTTGGAGTCACCGGCTCCGGCAAGACCTTCACGATGGCCAACGTCATTGCCAACCTGCAGCGTCCGGCGCTCATCCTGAGCCACAACAAGACGCTTGCGGCCCAGCTGTACGGCGAATTCAAGACTTTCTTCCCCAACAACGCGGTAGAATACTTCGTATCCTACTACGACTACTACCAGCCGGAGGCCTACATTCCCTCCACCGACACCTACATAGAGAAGGACCTCAGCATCAACGACCAGATAGAGAAGCTGCGCCTTAGTGCCGCATCTTCCCTGCTGAGCGGCAGGCGCGACGTCATTGTCATCTCCAGCGTCTCCTGCCTCTACGGCATAGGTAATCCTGAGGACTTCCACGCGCAGACAATCCCCATAAAGCGCGGAGAGAAGCGCAGCCTCACGCGCCTGCTGTACCAGCTTGTAGACGCCCTCTACAACCGCACGGAGGCCGATTTCAAGCGCGGCAGCTTCCGTGTTCACGGCGACACGGTGGACGTCTACCTGAGCGGTGCTGACGACGCCGTGCGCATAGAGTTCTTCGGGGACGAAGTGGACTCCCTGAGCATCATAGATCCGGTTACGGGCGCCCACATAGACTCCATAGACCAGATAAACATCTATCCGGCCAACAACTTCGTAACCACAAAGGAGCGCAGCATAGCCGCCGTAAGCCATATCCAGGACGACCTCAAGCGCCAGTTGGACTACTTCAACGACATAGGTAAGGGCCTGGAGGCCAAGAGACTCAAGCAGAGGGTGGAATACGACCTGGAAATGATAAAGGAAATGGGCTACTGCCCCGGCATCGAGAACTATTCCCGCTACTTTGACGGCCGGGAGCCGGGCCAGAGGCCTTTCTGCCTGCTGGACTACTTCCCCAAGGATTTCATCACCTTCATAGACGAGAGCCACGTGACCCTGCCCCAGGTTCACGCAATGTTCGGAGGAGACCACTCCCGTAAGTCCGTGCTGGTAGAATATGGTTTCAGGCTCCCCGCTGCAAGCGACAACAGGCCTCTCACGTTCGAGGAGTTCGAGCAGATAACCGGGCAGAAAGTATATGTGAGCGCCACGCCGGCCGACTATGAACTGGAGAAGTCAGAAGGCCTGGTTGTGGAGCAGATTGTGCGCCCCACCGGCTTGCTGGACCCTCCGATAGAAGTCCGTCCCGTGGAGAACCAGGTGGACGACCTCCTGGAAGAGATTGTCAAGCGGTCAGAGAAAGACGAGCGCGTGCTTGTCACCACCCTAACCAAGCGTATGGCGGAGGAACTGGACGAGTACCTTACCCGCGCCGGCGTCCGAAGCCGCTATATGCACTCCGACATAGACACCACGGAAAGGGTTGAGATCATAGAGGACTTCAAAAAAGGACTGTTCGACGTCCTGGTGGGCGTAAACCTGCTTCGTGAAGGCCTCGACATCCCTTCCGTATCCCTGGTGGCCATCCTGGACGCCGACAAGGAAGGCTTCCTGCGCACCACGCGCTCGCTCACGCAGACCGCGGGCCGCGCCGCCAGGAACGTCAACGGCCTTGTGATAATGTACGCCGACACCATAACCAAATCAATGGAGGAGACTATCCGCGAGACCAACAGGCGCCGCGCCAAGCAGATGGAATACAACAAACTCCACGGCATAACTCCTCAGCAGGTAGAGGTGCGTCAGAACGTGCTGGCCAGCGAGCTGGGCCGCGACAACGGCCCTTCCGGACGTGTCAGCGCGCCCAACTCCTACGACGACCCCCGCTACATCCCCAGTCCCAGCGAACTGGGCCGCGGAAGCGTGTCCGTGGGTCTCGGCCACGACTCGATACGCGAACAGGGCAGCGCATATGTAGACGGCTACATAGCCGCTGACCTCGCCGCCGTACTCCAGGATCCCGTAATCCGCTCTATGAGCAGGCAGCAGGTGGAGAAAATGGCAGAGGAATCCCGCAGGCGTATGAAAAAGGCCGCTGCAGACCTTGACTTTGCGGCGGCGGCTAAGTATCGTGACGAAATGTGGGCTCTTCAGCAGTACCTGAAGGTCTGGAAAGAAAAATAGCCTTTCTCCAATCTGGAAAAAGGCATACACTACTAACTAAAACTATATCGTTGTCTGCTAACTAACTTCAATTTGTCTGCACAATTTTAGTTATAATTTTACTATTTTCCAAATTAAATATTATTAATTTGCTTAAAATCAATCTATTATATTATTCTAATTTATAACTGTTGACAGCAGAAACGCTTTAACATAGCCTATTTGGCCCATCTGCAGCATCGTAATTGTTAATCATAATGCCTATCTGATTACAATTTGAAAGTTAAAACAATGGTTTTTTTATTATATATTTACATTTGACAGGGAACCAGTATGGAAAGGCTTCTTCAAAGAGCACGCGAGGTTGCGGCAAAGGCGCTGGCAGAGGACCGTAGAGGTAACGGGGCCCCTATGTACGAGCACGCCAAGGCGGTGGCTCTGATAGTGGCCGACGAGATAGGTCTTCCTGAAACCTGCATTGCCGCAGTTTATCTGCACGAAGCCACTCGTTTCCACCCTGAAGTGGGCATAAGCGAGTTTCCTGAGGATGTGAAAGTCCTGGTAGACGGTCTGAACAAGATTGCCAGGATCAGACCCAAGGACACCCGTCTCGAGGCTGAGAACTACAAGAAACTCATAGTCCAGTATTCCAAAGACCCTCGCGTTACCGTACTTAAGATAGCCGACAGGCTGGAAGTGATGCGCTCCCTGAGCATCTTCTCCAAGCCCGACAGGGAAAGGATTGTCCTTGAGACACTTATGCTGTACATACCGCTTGCCCATCAACTGGGTCTGTACAACATAAAGCGGGAACTGGAGGACATCTACTTCAAATATGTGGATCCAGCCCAGTACAAGGAGATAACCCAGAAACTAAAGGCCGGCGAGAAAAACCGCATAAGGCTCACCTCCGACTTCATACGTCCCCTGGAAGATAAGCTGCGCAAGGCAGGCATCGAATACAAGCTCAAAGTGAGGACCAAGGCCGCCTACTCCATCTACAAGAAGATGCAGGTGCAGAAAGTGCCTTTCGAGGGCGTTTACGACGTCTTTGCCATCAGGTTCATCATAGACTGCGACCCTGACGACCACGCCCTTGAAAAGGAGCTCTGCTGGAGAGTATACTCATACGTAACCGAAGAATACGAAGCCGACACCTCCCGCCTCAGGGACTGGATCACCAACCCCAAGCCCAACGGCTACGAGTCCCTACACATAACGGTAAAGAACTCCCAGGGAGCCTATCTGGAAGTGCAGATCCGCACCAAGCGTATGGACGCCGAGGCCGAGAACGGACAGGCCGCGCACTGGTCCTACAAGGGCATCAAGCACGAGAAAACCCTGGACACCTGGCTCCAGAGCGTGCGTTACAACCTGGAGCATCCCTTCGACACAAAGGCCGAGGACCTTCCCTCCCCTCCCAGCAACGAAGTGTTCGTCTTTACGCCAACGGGTGAATTGAGAATCCTCCCTGCTGGGGCGTCCGTCCTGGATTTCGCCTTCAACATCCACACCGGACTCGGATGCAAGTGTACCGGAGCCCGCATCAACGGCAAGGCGGTATCAATAAAGGAGAAACTCTCTACGGGAGACGTGGTGGAGATTATGAGCAGCAAGAGCCAGAAGCCCAACGCCGACTGGCTCAACTTCGTAGTCACTTCAAAAGCCCGCAGCAAGATAAAGGTGGAACTGGACGCCGAACTGCGCAACCAGGCCGCCCAGGGCCGCGAATTGCTGCAACGCCGCCTGAAGAACTGGAAACTCACCCTCGGGGACGAACAGGTTGCAGATATGATGCACTTCCTCAAGTACTCCTCCGTGATTTCCTTCATGGCAGCCATCGGACGTGGCGAGATAGATGTCAACGACATAAAGAATTACATCCAGAATCCGGACCTTCTGGTCAACCGCCCCGAAAAGGAAGAGAAGAAGAGCGGCAAGTCCGAGGGATGGTCTCCCACAGATGAAATCCTGGTGATCAACGCCAAGGGAGTTAAGGGACTGGAGTACAAGATGGCCGGCTGCTGCAACCCTCAGTACGGAGACGACGTGTTCGGGTTCGTCACAAGGACGGCGGGAATCAAAGTCCACCGCAACGACTGTCCCAATGCCAAACGTATGAAGGAACTGTACCCTTACAGAGTACAGAAGGTAATCTGGCAGGAAAAGTCCGTCCCTGCCAAAATCAAGAAGTAATAAACTGAATATTATCTTCCGCGGGCATTCAGGGCAGCCTGGAAGGCCCTGGCGTTGCGCAGGTGGTCGTTGTAGGACACCGCGAAGAGGTGCGTGCCGTCGAAAGTGGAGTTGGCGCAGAAGAACAGGTAGTTGCCCTCAGGATTGAGCACTGCCTCAAGGCAGGCCTTGGAAGGCACTGCAATTGGTCCCGGAGGCAGGCCAGGGTACCTGTAAGTATTGTATTTGGAATCTATCAGCAGGTGCTTGTTCAGGATCCTGTTGACTTCATAATTGAGGCAGTAAGCCACTGTAGGGTCTGCCTGGAGTTTCATTCCCCTGTGCAGGCGGTTAAGGTAAACGCCTGCGATCTTGGGCATCTCAGGCTCGTAGTTGGTCTCTCCTGAAACTATCGAGGCCAGCACGGACACTTCCTGCGGGCTGAGTCCCTGCGCCTTGGCCTTTGCCTTGCGCTCTTCTGTCCAGAACGAATCGTTGGCCTGCTTCTGCTTTGCAAGCACGTCTTCCATTGTGGCAGTCCACCACATTTCGTAAGTATCAGGAATGAAAAGGGAGAAGACGTTCTGGGGGGTGTATCCGTATTTATTCAGCAAGTCCTTGTCTGACAATGCATTGATCACATCCAACGAGTCTATCATAAGCTGGTTGCTTATCTTGGATGCGAGCTGGGCGTTCTGGCGCATTGTCCCGGAGAGGACCAGTTTGGCGGGAGTCTGCCAGCAGTTGTTCAGCATCCTGGCCACATAGACGCTGGTATACTCGGGCTTTATCTCGTAACGTCCGGGCTGCATATACTGCTCCACCTGCTTGTCCTTGAAGGCGTGGTCCAGACTGTACGGACGCTTTACGCCTGCCTTGTTTATGAGTTGGGCGTATACTTCATCTACTGAAGAGTCCGGGCGCACGAAGATAACTGCCTCCCGGATGAAATTGGGACGCTTGTTGTCGCTGTACCAGTTCCAGAACCAGACACCGACAAAACCGGCGAAGACAAGAACAGGCAGAAGCAGAAGGAAAGGGATCCCCTTCTTCTGCTTCTGCTTCTGTTTGCTTTTCTTGCTTCCTGCCATTATTTAACCTTGCGCAGGTAAATCATGTCGCCTTCGCGGAGGACGTGGTCCTTCTTGAAACCGTTAAGTTTCTCAATCTCTTTCTGCTGTACTGCGAATCTCTGGCAGATGGCCCACAAGGTTTCTCCTTCCTGGTCTACGACATACTTGTCGAGTCCCTTCTTGGATTCTTTCTTCTTATTTTTGAGGTAAACTATGTCGCCAGGATGCAGTTCAATCTCTTTGGAAAGGTCGTTAAACCTAAGCAACTCCTTGAGGAACAGCTTGTTGGACTCTGCTATGCTCTTGAAGGTCTCCCCTTCCTGAACATAGATGAAAGGCACGTCGTTCTGGGTGTAGACGGCGCGGGAAAGAGGGAAATTGAATTTCTCCAAAGCTTTGCCCTCCAGACGGGAAACAGCCTCCAGGCTTGTAGGAGTCTGGGGAAGGTCTCTCATCTGCCTGCGGTTGAGCTTGTCAAACTTGCTCAGGTCGAAGTCCTCTATGAGTTTTATGAGTTTTGCAGGATACTCGGGATCGGTGGCATAACCGGCCTTGCTGAGTCCGTATGCCCAGGAACGGTAATCCGTAATGTCATAGTCGAACAGGAAACGGTAACGGTCTCTGAAGCGGAGGAAGTCAGAGTGGTCCTTGAAGGACTCGTCGGCTGAGGCGTATGCCCTGAAGCACTCTCCGGGGCGCTCGTCGTCCATCTTGATGGACTTGCCCGTCCAGTCGTGGCACTTGATTCCAAAATGGTTGTTTCCTTTTATTGCAAGGTCCGAGAGACCGTAACGGCTCTCGAGCATTCCCTGGGCCAACGTGATGCTGGCAGGAATGCCGCTGCGCTGCATCTCCTGGATGGCAATCTGGGAATAAGTGTCAATATATGCCTGCTGGGGGTTTGTGGATGTCTGGCCGTCTGCGCTGAGGAAGCAGACGAGGCACAGTGATAAAAGGGCAATTATCTTCTTCATAATCTCAAAGTTAACAAATCTCAAAGACATCTCCATCGTTTGCGGCCACAGTATTGTCAAAAATTTCCTTGCACTCTGACTCAAACTGTGAGATATCCCTTATCCTGGACGAATAATGGCCTATCACCAATTTCCGTGCCCCAGCCTCCAGGGCGCAACGGGCCGCATCGTCGGTGACGGAATGGAAACGAGGGCCAGCCTTGTCCGCGAAAGCCCTGGTGTATGTAGCTTCGTGATACAGGATGTCCACATCCTTAACCCACTGGGCAAGCTCGGGGAATGGCGCCGTGTCGCTGCAGTACGCATAGCTGTAGCGCTCCTTATAGCAGAAGCGAAAGCCGAAGCACTCTATCTTGTGATTCAGCGGGAAAGCGCTTACCACCAGTTCGCCGGACCTGTAGATCTCCTTGGGCTCCTTAGCATCCAGCGCGACGTGCTCCACCTGATACGACAGGTCCTCCCCGAAATAGCTCATATAGAACTTGAGGACAGGGCCGAAAGAGCGCGGCGCGAAGATGCTCAGCGGCGCAGTCCTCCCGTACATTGCCATAGTGGACAGGAGGCCGAAAATGCCGAGGCAGTGGTCTCCGTGTATGTGCGAGATGAATATGGCTTCCACCTTCAGGAAAGACTGGTGGAAGCGTCTGAACTGCTGCTGCGTGCCTTCGCCGCAGTCAATCAAAAACAAACGCCCGTGCACGTTCAGTACCTGGGCGCTTGGATTTCTGTCTGCAATGGGCACGGCCGAAGCCGTACCCAGTACAGTTATTCCGAAATTACTCACCTTTCTCCATTTTGTCCTTGAGGGCTGCAAGAGCGTCGATGTCGCCGAGAGTGGTCCTCTCTACGTTGGCGTTGATCTTCTTGACTGCCTTCTTGGCGTTGTCCTGCTCGGCGGCTGCAGCCTTCT
>JAGCVB010000099.1 GCA_017962585.1 Bacteroidales bacterium | reverse complement strand
GCTGTACTCCGGCCTCGGCAAGAAGGTGGAGATCCTTGTAAGCTACAACCCCAAGCTCACATATCTGGGAGAGTGGTGGAAACAGCTTTACGGCGAGTCCGAGGGCAAGGACGGAAAGGGCATATTCCCCGCTTCAGTAGTCTGCACTACAGACCTCCATTCTATGGGACAGTTCATCCAGGAGGGTGACAGGGTTATGTTCGAGACAGTTGTGAACGTGGGGAACAGCCGTCGCAAGGTGGTGATCGGAGAGGACAAGGAGAACCTTGACCAACTGAACTATCTGGCAGGCCAGAGAGTGGAGCACTGCAACGCGATGGCCCAGCTGGGCACCAAGCTGGCGCATATCGACGGAGGTGTGCCCCAAATAGGCCTGAGCATAGAGCAGATTGACGAATACAACCTGGGAGCCCTGTTCTATTTCTTCGAGTTCGCCTGCGGCATAAGCGCCTACGTACTGGGAGTCAATCCTTTCAACCAGCCGGGAGTAGAAGCATACAAGAAGAATATGTTCGCCCTTCTGCGCAAGCCCGGTTACGAGAAGCAGACCGAGGAACTCTTAAAGAGAATCTAGATGGAAGAAAGCCATATCCAGGGCATTCCTGTGGCGCAGGCAGGCATCCACGCCGGATTTCCCTCCCCTGCCCAGGACTATATGGACGGCATAATGGACCTTAACAAGGAACTGGTCCGCCATCCCGCCGCCACCTTCTACGGAAGGGTGGTGGGAGATTCGATGGTGAATGCCGGAGTGGACGAGGGAGACGTCCTGGTGATAGACAAGTCCCTGGAGCCCCAGGAAGGCGATATGGCAGTATGCTTCATAGACGGCGAGTTCGCGCTCAAGTTCATCTCTTTCAAGGACCCTGGAAAAGGCGGCTCCAACGCCCCCAAGCCCGGCGTCTCATACAACATCCTGGGCTGCAAGGACCTGTGGCTGCTGTCCGGAAATCCCAAATACAAGCCCATCCACATTACCGAGGGCAACGACTTTACCGTCTGGGGCATAGTTACTTACGTAATCAAGAAGATAAAATAGCCCCGTGTACGCCCTGGTAGACTGCAACAACTTTTTCGTATCGTGCGAAAGAGCCTTCCAGCCGCAGCTGGAGGGCCGTCCGGTGGTGGTGCTGTCCAACAACGACGGGTGCGTGGTGGCGCGCTCCAACGAATCCAAAGCCCTGGGCGTGAAGATGGGCGTCCCCTACTACCAGCTGCGCGAGAGTTCCAACGGCAGTCGCGTAGAGGTAAGGTCTTCAAACTACACCCTTTACGGGGACCTCTCCCGCCGCGTGATGGGAATCCTGCGCGAGGCCTGCCCCGAGCTGCAGGTATATTCCATAGACGAGGCCTTCATGGTCCTGGACGGAATGAGCCTGGACCAGGCAAAGGACCTGTGCAGGGGTCTTGTGCGCAAGATCCGCCGTTGGACGGGAATCCCCGTAAGCATAGGCATAGCTTCCAGCAAGACGCTGGCCAAGATAGCCAACCACTTTGCCAAGAAATACTCCGGTTACCGTGGAGTGTGCGTCATAGACACAGACCAAAAGAGGGACAAGGCGCTGGAATTAACCCCCATAGACGACGTCTGGGGCATCGGCTGGAGAAGCGCTCCCAAACTTCAGAAAATGGGTGTGAACACCGCGCTGGACTTTGTGCAGAGGCCCTCCGCCTGGGTACATAAACATATGGGGATCACAGGCGTACGCACCTGGCAGGAACTTCAGGGAGACGATGTCATAGAGGGAGAAAGCCACGAGAGACGCCAGACCATCTGCACCTCCCGCTCTTTTGCAGAGACCATCCCAGACCTGGAAGAACTGACCCTGCGAGTATCGGACTTCGCGGGCATCTGCGCGCATAAACTCCGCAAGGAGCATTCCCTGGCATACGAGGTATGCACCTTCATCCAGACAAACCCCTTCCGCAAAGACTTGCCGCAGTATTACCCCGCAGCCACTACCCGCCTGGAAATGCCCTCCAGCAACACACCCCAGATTGTTGCCGCCGCCCTCCGCGCCCTGGAAAGCATCTATAAAGAAGGCTACCAGTACAAGCGCGCGGGCGTCATCATAGCCAATATCATAGCTGACGATGCCGTTCAGGGCGACATCTTCGACACCGAGTCCGAACTGCGCGAAAAGGCCGACAAGGTATCCGTCCTGATGGACAAGTTCAACTCCAGCGGCAGCAATATGCTCAGGATAGCCACGCAACGTCCCGGGCACTACGCCGAAGGCATACGCCGCGAGCACTGTTCCCGCCTCTTCTCAACCGACTGGAACGAATTGATCGAAGTCCACTAGAGCAGCGGGATGGAGTGGTCGAAGAAGTGATAGAGGAGGGTGAAACGCTTTTCCATTACGTCGTAATCCAGGGTGTCCACGTCGTCTTCACGCTTGTTGGTGAGCATTGTGATTCCTGAGGTGAAAAGGCCTACGGGGAATCCGGCGTCGTAAAAGACCTTCTGGTCCCCCACCCTGTATAGGAACATATCTGTAAATGAAGAACTGCCGTAGTAATCGAAACTCAGGTCCAGGTTGTCCAGATTGAGGCGGTGGAGCAGGGAGCGGTGCTTCTCTGATCCCAGCATTATCAGATAGTCCGGGCGTCCTTCGTGCAGAGGGGCTGAGGTTCCGCCCAGCATATCCAGGTTCACGAACGAGGTTATGCTCCTGGCATATATGGGCCTGCCGGTGGTAGGATTTATCAATCTCTCCCCCTGTATCTTCTCAAGGAGATCGGTAGCCCCTGCCATTGTCTGGTGGGCATCCAGGGCAACGAATATGATGTTCTGCGGATAATTATTGCCGGCCAGTTCGGCCACCAGGCCAAGCAGCATGGCAACGCCTGACGCGTTGGAATCAGCTCCTGGATACATATTCCCTTCCAGGATTCCAAGGTTGTCGTAATGGGCGGCTATGATTATATATTTGTCGCCCCAGCCGGGCTGGATGCCTATGACGTTGCGGCCTACCTTGCCTCCCGTGTAGAAACTGGACATATAGCCGGGAGTGCAGGGAACGAGCCCGTACCGGGCGAAACGCCGCGACACCAGTTGAGCCGCCTCTCCTGCGCCGACGGTACCCGTGGCGCGCCCCGCACATAATTCACTGCTTAGGAATTCCACGTCCCTTCGCAACTGGTCGCGTTGCTGGGCCAGGGCCGGAAAAGCCGGTAAAATGATGGCTGAAAGCACAAGAAAGAGGGCTATTTTTTTGGCTTTAATCACCTCTTAGGCTCGATTTATGATTATATTTGTATAATTACCCACAAATTTAAAAAAATAAGGCATAACTAAAAAATGCGAAGGGCCTTACTTTCTCTCTTGATAGTAATATGTTCCGTACAGGCAGTCTTTGCCCAGTACGACAAGGACGTATTCTATTACAGGGGACGCACAGCCCTTTCAGACGGCAAATACGCCCAGGCAATTGAGAACTTCAACATCCTGGCCCAGCTGGACACTTCCGACTACTGGACATTCTTCTTCAGGGGCATAGCCAAATACAACCTGGGAGACCTTCGCGGCGCCCAGCAGGACTTCAACCAGTCGGTGGTAATCAACCCCGTCTTCACCAACGGATACCATTACAGGGCCATCACCCTGAGCCGCTTCGGCCGATACGACGAAGCCCTTG
>JAGCVB010000098.1 GCA_017962585.1 Bacteroidales bacterium | reverse complement strand
CTGGGACGCCTCTCTGACGGATGGGTGGTCAGCAGCGAGACCTGCGCTTTCGAGCTGGTGGGAGCCGACTACGTCCGCGACGTGGAGCCGGGAGAGATCGTTTCCCTTGACAGCCACGGCCTGCGCAGCAACCGCTACTCCCAGTTCCAGAAGCACAAGGTGTGCGCAATGGAGTACATCTACATTGCGCGTCCTGACAGCAACATAGACGGATGCAACGTGCATAAGTACCGCGAGGAAGTGGGCCGCCGCCTTGCAATCGAGGCTCCGGCTGACGCCGACATTGTGGTAGGCGTTCCTGATTCCGGCCTCAGCGCCGCAATGGGATATGCCCAGCAGAGCGGAATACCTTACGAGATGGGTCTCGTGAAGAACCGCTACATAGCCCGTACCTTCATCCAGCCTTCGCAGGTGATGAGGGAGAAGAGCGTGCAGCTCAAGTTGTCTGCGGTGCGCAGCATCGTGGAAGGCAAGCGCCTTGTGATGGTGGACGACTCCATCGTCCGCGGCACCACCTCGCTCAAGATAGTCAAACTATTGCGTGCGGCGGGCGCCAAGGAGGTGCACGTGCGTATTGCAAGCCCTATGATGAAATATCCCTGCTATTACGGCGTGGATACCCCTACTACGGAGGAACTCCTTTGTTCCAACCGTACGCTGGAGGAGGCCTGCAAGATGATCGAGGCCGATTCACTGGGATACTGCAGCTGCGAATCTTCACGTGCTTCCACCAACGGATGCTCTGAGTTATGCCTAGCTTGCTTCAACGGAGAGTATCCTACGGCTTTGTACGAGCACGGAAACGACGAATAAAGAAACAATCAGAATATGGCCAAGACTTACGAAAAAGCGGGAGTTAACCTGGAGGCGGGCTATGAGGTAGTCAGCCGCATAAAGAAACACGTGGCGTCTACCGCGCGCCCTGGTTCGATGGGTGGAATAGGATCGTTCGGAGGAATGTTCGACCTTGCATCCCTCGGGATCAAGGAGCCGGTACTCGTGAGCGGAACCGACGGCGTGGGCACCAAACTGAAGATAGCCTTCGCTATGGACAAGCACGATACGGTTGGAATAGACGCAGTGGCAATGTGCGTGAACGACGTGCTGGCGCAGGGCGCCGAGCCGCTGTTCTTCCTGGATTACGTGGCCGTGGGCCACAATGTCCCGGAGAAGGTTGAGGCCATAGTGGCCGGAGTAGCCGAGGGCTGCCGCCAGGCCGGCTGCGCGCTGGTGGGCGGCGAGACCGCCGAGATGCCCGGAATGTACGAAGGAGGGGAGTATGACATAGCCGGATTCACCACCGGAGTGGTGGAGAAATCTAAATTGATAGATGGAACCAAGGTAAAGGTGGGAGACGTGCTGGTGGGAATAGCTTCCAGCGGAGTGCATTCCAACGGATTCAGCCTGGTGCGCAAGATCATTGCCGACGCCGGAGTTCCCCTTGACCGTGAGATTCCCGAGTTCGGCGGCCGCAAACTGGGAGAAATGCTCCTGACACCTACCAAGATATATGTGAAACAGGTGCTGGATGTAATCCGCAACTGTGACGTACACGGTATCAGCCATATCACTGGCGGCGGTTTCGACGAGAACATCCCCCGCGTACTGCAGAAAGGCCAGGGCCTTGAGATTGTCGAGGGATCCTGGGACATCCTTCCGGTTTTCCAGATGCTTGAAAAGTGGGGCGGAGTTCCGCACAGGGAGATGTTCAACATCTTCAATATGGGAATAGGAATGGTGATAGTCCTGGACGCGTCGGAGGCTGACAAGGCAATAGAGATCCTTGACAGTTACGGCGAAAAGGCTTCCGTGATAGGTAAAGTTACTGATACCGAAGGAGTCAACATCATACTGAAATGAAAAGACTGGCGGTATTCGCAAGCGGCAGCGGCAGCAACTACGAGGCTATAGCGCAGGCGTGCGCGGACGGACGCATTAAGGCGTCCATAGCGCTTCTGGTGTGCGACAAGCCTGGCGCGTACGTCCTTGAGAGGGCTAAGCGCTTCGGGGTCGAGACATTCGTCTTCAACCCCAAGGCCTATGCCTGCAAAGCGGACTTCGAGCGTGAGATAGCTGACCGTATGGACGCGCTGGGAATTGACCTGGTGTGCCTGGCAGGCTATATGCGCATAGTGGGGGAGGAACTGCTCTCCCGCTACAAGGGCCGCATCATCAACATTCATCCTTCATTGCTTCCGTCCTTCAGGGGCGCCCACGCGGTTGAGGCTGCCGTGTCCTACGGAGTGAAGGTTTACGGAATCACCATCCATTGGGTTGACGAGACCCTGGACGGAGGAAAGATCATTGCCCAGAGGGCCTTCGAATACGAAGGTTCGGACCCTGAAGAGGTCCACGCAATAGGGCAGAAGATAGAACATCAACTTTATATAGAAACAATAAACAAGTTACTTAATGAGAGCGTTAGTAAGTGTCAGTGACAAGACCGGACTGGTGGACTTCGTGAAGGGTCTGCAGGGATTCGGTTGGGAGATAATAGCCACCGGCGGCACCCAGAAGCTGCTGGAGAACAACGGAGTCAAGACAATAGGAATAAGCGAGGTTACCGGATTCCCTGAGATATGCGACGGCCGCGTCAAGACCCTGCATCCCAAGGTGCACGGCGCCCTGCTGGCCCGCCGCGACGAGCCTTCCCACCTGAAGGCGCTGAAGGACAACGGTATAGAATTCATAGACATGGTCTGCGTCAACCTGTATCCTTTCCGTCAGACAATAGCAAAGCCTGACGTGACAATGGAAGATGCAATAGAGAATATAGACATCGGCGGACCTTCTATGCTCCGCAGCGCCGCCAAGAACTGGAAAGACGTAACCGTAGTGTGCGATCCTTCCGACTATGACGGCATCCTGGCCGAGATAGGCGCAAACGGCAACACCCTGCCGGAGACCCGCCTCAAGCTCTCCGCAAAGGCCTATACCCATACGGCGGAGTACGACAGCTGCATAGCAACCTATATGCGCGCCAAGGCCGGACTTAACGAGAAACTCTTCCTGGAGTACGACCTCAAGCAGGGCCTGCGCTACGGCGAGAACCCTCACCAGAGCGCCAAGTTCTACGCTTCTATGCAGCCGGCGGCATTCTCGCTGGCATTCGCAAAGCAGATTCAGGGTAAGGAGCTGTCCTACAATAACATACAGGATGCCAATGCAGCCCTTAACGTGGTTCGCGACTTCGACGAGCCGTTCTGCGTGGCTCTCAAGCATATGAACCCTTGCGGCGCAGCAGTGGGCAAGACCATAGAGGAAGCCTGGCAGGCCGCATACGAGGCCGACAAGGTGAGCATCTACGGCGGCATCGTCGCCGTCAACCGCGAGCTTACCGCCGAGGTGGCCGCTGGAATGAAGCCCATCTTCCTTGAAATCGTCCTGGCTCCGTCATATACCCCCGAGGCTCTTGAGATCCTTTCTTCAAAGAAGAACCTCCGCGTGATGCAGGTGGATATGACAAAGAGCGACGCTCCCGTGCCGCAGTATATCAGCGTGAACGGAGGCCTCCTGGCCCAGCAGCTGGACACCCAGATAGAGAAAGTCACTCCCGAGATGTGCGTGACCAAGGTAAAGCCTGCGGACGCCCAGCTGGCAGAACTGGATTTCGGCTGGAAGATAGTTAAGCACGTGAAATCAAATGCCATAGTAGTAGTCAAGGACAACCATACCGTTGGCGTAGGCGCAGGCCAGACCAACCGCGTAGGATCCGCCGAGATTGCCCTCAAGGAGGCTAATGCCGCAGGATTCACCAAGGACCTGGTACTTGCATCCGACGGTTTCCTCCCGTTCGGGGACACCGTGGAGCTTGCCGCCAAGTACGGCGTAACCTCCATCGTCCAGCCAGGCGGAAGCATCCGTGACGAGGAATCTATCCAGAAAGCCGACGAACTGGGCATCACGATGCTCTTCACAGGAATCAGACATTTCAAGCATTAGGATAATATGAAAACCGTTCTGGTAGTAGGTGGCGGCGGCCGCGAGCACGCCATAGTTGACGCCCTGAGCCGTTCGCCTCAGGTAGGAAAGATTTATTGCGCTCCCGGCAACGCCGGAATAGCCGCCCAGGCCGAGTGCGTGCCCATCAAGGACACAGACGTCGAGGCCTTGAAGGCCTTTGCACAGGAGAAAGCCGTGGACCTCACTGTAGTCGGTCCCGAGGCTGCGCTGGCCGCAGGCCTCACAGATGCGTTCCGCGCCGCCGGAATGCCCGTTTTCGGGCACACCAAGGCCGCTACACGCATAGAGAGCAGCAAGGAGTTCGCCAAGCAGATAATGGAGCGCTACGGCGTTCCCACAGCCGCATACAAAAGTTTCACAGACTATGACCAGGCCGTGGAGTATGTTGCGGCCAGGCCTTTCCCCGCTGTTCTCAAATACGACGGCCTTGCAGCCGGCAAGGGCGTCATCATAGCAGCCGACCTTGATGAGGCCAAGGCCGCTCTCAAGGATATGCTCCTTGACGAGGCCTTCGGCAAGGGAAAGGTTGTGATCGAGGATTTCCTCACCGGTCCTGAATTCTCTTTTATGTGCTTCGTGGACGGTTCCAAGGTTTATCCAATGCCTCTGTCCCAGGATCACAAGAGGGCTTTCGACGGTGACAAGGGCCCCAATACCGGAGGTATGGGAGCATACACCGGACTTCCTTTCATCAAAGAGCAGGACAGGATCTATGCCCTGGAATTCATAATGCAGAGAACGGCTCACGCAATGGTGACCGAAGGCTGTCCGCTTAGCGGAGTCCTCTACGGAGGATTGATGAAAACTCCTCAGGGAATCAAGGTAATCGAGTTCAACGCCCGTTTCGGAGACCCCGAAACCGAAGTCGTCCTCCCTCTCCTGGATTCAGACATCTACGATATGTTCTACAGCGTGGCAACCGGAACCCCGGCGAAACCGCTTGAATGGAGCAACGATGTCACTATGGGAGTCGTTCTTGCCTCCAAAGGTTATCCCGGATCATATCAGAAGGGATTCGAGATAGAAGGCTGCGACCAGGTCAAGGGCCGTATCTTCCATATGGGAACCAAGTGCCAGGACGGCCGACTGCTGACTGCCGGCGGGCGCGTGATGATGTGCGTGGCCCGTGCCGCAAGCATTGCCCAGGCCCGAGACGCCGTCTACGCCGACGTAGCCGCCATCAGCTGTCCCAATCTTTTCTATCGTAAAGATATTGCTCACATAGCGTTCGAATAAACACTAATAACTGATAATATGACCGCAAAAAAACTTCTTGCACTTGCAGTGGCCCTGCTGGCCGCCGGTGCAGTCTGCTCTGCGCAGACCAAGTATTCCCAGATCATAGAGAATGGAGGCACGGGAGATTACAAGTCCATAGCCATAGGTGACGAAAGTCTTCCCACCCACGTTATCTATCGTCCACAGAACCTCAAGGCTTATGTTTCAGAGAACGGTAAGATTCCCGTCCTGCTGTATGCCAACGGCGCCTGTGCCAACAACAGCTTGGAAATGAGCCGCCTGCTTACCGAGGTTGCATCCCACGGATACTTCGTAATTGCCATAGGTCCTTATATGGACATGCCGGACGACGCTTTCTACGCCCAGTGGAGAGGTGTCGTAAGGGGCAGTTATCCTGAGACCAAGGTCAGCGCCATAATGGGTAACGGCGAAAGGCTCACTCCCTACACCGAGGCTGAAAGGGCCCAGCAGGCCGCAGAGCGCGAGGCCGCCCGTCAGGCCGCTGCCAGGAACAACAGAAACAACAGGAACAGGACTCCTCAGCCTGCCCAGCAGCCTTTCCGCACTTATGCGAGGCAGCTTCTGGAGGCCCTTGACTGGCTTACCGACCAGAACGGAAACGAGGAGAGCGAGTACTATCATCTCATCGACCTTGAGAAGGTAGCCGCTATGGGACAGTCCTGCGGCGGAGCCCAGGTACTGGCAGTAGCGCACGACCCCCGTATCAAGACCTGTATGATATTCAACTCCGGAATAGGCGATATGGAGATGAGCGGCGCTTCTAAGAAGTCCCTCGCTAACCTCCATACTCCCATGCTCTACATAAACGGAGGAAGGGTTGACCAGGCTTTCAACAACGCCAACGGCGACTGGGGAAGGATTGCTGACGACATCCCTGTTGTCAAGATCTCAACTCTGGACGGACATCACGGAACCTATTACGAGAAGAACGGCGGCGCCTTCGCAGTGGTTGCCCGCAAGTGGCTCAACTGGCAGCTCAAGGGTCAGGTAGGGGATTCCGCACTCTTTATGAACGACGAGTACGAGAAGACCTTCTACCCTGAGTGGACCTTCGACCGCAAGAACTGGTAGTACAGTTCGGAGACAGTTAAGGCTGGGAAAGCGAAACAAATGCAGGCTTGACGCCGAAATCGCTTTCCCAGCCTTAACTGTCTCCGAACCAATGGGCTATCGGTGACGGAGGGCGAGTTCTGATTCGATGTCGGAGAGGGAGACGCCCATCTGCTCCAGGAGGACAAGATAGTGATACATCACGTCGCAGGCTTCGTACAGGAATCTGTCACGATTGCCTGCGACTGCTTCTATTATGCACTCTGTACTTTCCTCGCCGAATTTCTTTGCTATGGTCTTGGGACCCTTTATGAACAGTTTGGTAGTGTAGGAGCCGTCAGGCATCTCGGCGTGGCGGGACTGGATTACGCGGGCGAGTTCCCTGATGAAACCTTCGTCCTCGGGTGTGTCGAAGCAAGAGGTGGTGCCGCGGTGGCAGGCGGGGCCTGCGGGCTGGGCTTTGATAAGAAGGGTGTCGGCATCGCAGTCGGCATAGATATCCTTTACATACAGGAAGTTGCCGCTGGTTTCGCCTTTGGTCCAGAGGCGGCCTTTGCTGCGTGACCAGAAAGTCACCTTGCCCTCTTCCTGGGTCTTTTGGAGGGCTTCCTCATTCATATAACCCAACATTAGGACCTTGAGGGTGGTGCAGTCCTGAACTATGGCAGGAACCAGTCCGTCGGCGTTCTTGGACAGGTTCAAATCTTGGAACTTTATCATATCCTTACGTTTATTCCTTGTTCTGCGAGGGCTTTCTTTACCTCTGAAATCTTGTATGTTCCGTAGTGGAAGATGCTGGCGGCAAGGGCAGCGTCGGCCTGTCCTTTAGTCAGGACGTCAGCAATGTCCTGTATGCTGCCTGCGCCGCCGGAGGCGATGACAGGTATGCTCAGTTGTGAGCAGAGTTCTGCGAACAGGTCGCAGGGATAGCCCTGGCGTACGCCGTCGTGCTCCATTGAGGTGAGTAGGATTTCTCCGGCGCCGCGCTCCTGCACTTCGTGCGCCCAGGCGAAGAGCTCCTTGTCCGTGAGCCTGCGTCCGCCGTGGGTGGTGGCCAGCCAGCGGCCTCCCTCGGTGAGTTTGGCATCTATGGCGCTGACTACGAACTGGCAGCCGTATCGCGAAGCCAGCTGGTCTATGATGGCCGGATTGGCTATGGCTGCGCTGTTGACGGAAATTTTGTCTGCTCCGGCGTCAAGCAGCCTCTCTGCGTCTTCCATCGTGGAGATGCCTCCTCCAACGGTGAAGGGGATGTTTATGTGGCTTGCAATCCTCTCTACCAGTTTGGTGAAAGTGTGCCTGCCTTCGTGGGTAGCGCTGATGTCCAGGTATACCAGTTCGTCGGCGCCTTCGCGGGCGTAGTGGGCACCCAGTTCCACCGGGTCCCCGACGTCCCTCAGGCTCACGAAGTTGATGCCCTTGACGGTCCTGCCCTCATTTACGTCCAGGCAGGGTATTATGCGTTTAGCCACCATTTTGACAGTTCTCTAAGCGTTATGTGTCCTTCGTAGAAGGCTTTTCCTAAAATAACACGCGGAAGCCCCAGTTCTTCCACTTTGCTGATGTCTTCTGCGTCCCTGACGCCTCCGGATACTGTGAATTCCATTTCAGGGAAACTGCCCTGGAGCCGGGTATACATATCTATTGCGGGGCCGCAGAGCATTCCGTCACGGGAGATGTCGGTGCAGATCACCTGCACCAGCCCGTGCGGGCGGAAGCGCTCCAGAAGGTCGTCTATGCCCATAGAGGCCTCTTCAAGCCAGCCTTTCACTGCAATCTTGGAGTTCTTCACGTCAGCGCCAAGTACCAGCTTTTCTCCGCCGAAGGTGTCCAGCCATTCAGCAAAGAGGTCAGGCTGCCAGGCGGCGATGCTGCCCACTATGGCAAAGTCTGCTCCGGCGTCGAACACGCTCTTGAGGGATTCGGCGGACTTTATTCCGCCGCCCCATTCGCAGCGCAGCTCTTCCAGGCGGGCGATTTTCTCAAGAACTTTCAGGTTGACGGGGGAGGATGCCTTGGCTCCGTCCAGGTCTACCAGATGGACGCGCCTGGCACCGCTTCCGGCGAAGGCCATGGCCATATCCAGCGGGTCTCCGTAGAAAGTGGAGCGGGAGTAGTCACCCTGACTCAGACGCACGCAGCGTCCGTCTATTATATCTATTGCGGGAATTACTTCTATCATAGGGCCAGGAAATTGGAGAGTATCTTTTCTCCTACGTCACCGCTCTTTTCCGGATGGAACTGGGTGCCGTAGAAGTTCTCATATTTAAGTGCGGCGCTGAAAAGGCTTCCGTGGTTTGACGTTGCAATGGTGTCCTGGCACAGGCCGGGACGGTAGGAGTGAACGAAGTACACGTAAGAGCCTTCATCCACGCCTTTGAAAAGCTTGGAATCCAGGTTGGAAATGGAGTTCCAGCCCATATGGGGCACCTTGAGGCCCTCCTGAGCCTTGAACAGGCGCACGTCGGTGTCAAAGACGTCAAGGCAGGGGGTGTCACCTTCCTCGCTGTATCGGCAGAGCACCTGCATCCCTATGCAAATGCCCAGCACGGGCTGCCTCAGGCCTCTGATCACCTCCATGAGACCGCGCTCGCTAAGGTTGGCCATCGCCTGTCCGGCGTAGCCTACTCCGGGCAGCAGGACCTTGTCGGCCGCGATTATGGCGGCCGGGTCGTCCGTTACCGTATACTCGGCTCCCAGTTTGTAAAGAGCGTTCTTTACGGAACGCAGGTTCCCCATCTTATAATCTATAATAGCTATCATAACAGTCCTTTGCTGCTTGGTAGTTCGTAGCTGAAAACGTCACGCCTTATGGCCATTCGCAACGCGCGGGCGTATGCCTTGAAGACGGCTTCCGCCAGATGGTGGTTGTTCTCGCCCTTGGCCTCAATTCGCAGGTTGCATTTGGATGCGGTGCAAAGCGACTGGAAGAAGTGCTTGAACATCTCCGTGGGAACGTCGCCCACATACTCGCGGGTGAACTGCACGTCCCAGGCAAAGTCTATCCTTCCTCCGAAGTCCAGGAGCACCAGCGCGCGGCTCTCGTCCATAGGCAGGGCGAACCCGTAGCGCTCAATGCCGCGCTTGTCGCCCAGAGCCTTGGCTATGGCCTCGCCCAGGGCAATCGCCACGTCTTCCATAGTATGGTGTTCGTCCACCTCCAGGTCTCCTTTGCACCTTACGTACAGAGAAGCGCCGCTGTGGTGGGCTATCTGGTCCAGCATATGGTCGAAGAACTTGAGTCCGGTGTCTATGAAGTACGGGCCCTTTCCGTCAAGGTCCAGGATCACCTGTATGTCGGTCTCCTTGGTCTTGCGCTCTACCTTTGCGCAGCGTTCCGTCATCCTGAGAGTCTCTGCAATGGCTGCCCAGCTGTCGGGACCGTCCACCCTCAGGAATCCGGTGCCCAGGTTTGCCGCCAGTTTCTGGTCAGTGTCGCGGTCGCCTATGACCCAGCTGCCCGCGAGGTCATAATAATCCGGATTCTCAAGGTATTTGGAAAACATCTTTGTTCCCGGCTTGCGGGAAGGGGAGTTGTCTTCCGGGAAGTGCGTGTCTATGAGGAAATCGTCGAACACCACGCCTTCTCCTTCAAGGATGCGCAGCATCTTTTCGTGGGCAGGCTTGAAATCCTCTTTAGGGAAAGCAGGTGTGCCCAGGCCGTCCTGGTTGGTTGCCATTACCAACTCGAACCCCAGTCCGGCTATGCTCCGAAGGGCGCTGATGGCTCCCGGCACGAACTCCAGTTTCTCCAGGGAGTCCACCTGCTCGTCGGCAGGCTCGGCTATTATGGTTCCGTCCCGGTCGATGAACAAAACTCTTTTCATAGACTCTGCAAAATACTTATAAGTTTGTCGTTTTCTTCTTTAGTTCCCACAGTAATGCGGAGGCAGCCCTTGCAAAGCGGGGCGGAATCCCTGTTCCGGACTATCACTCCCCGTGTTACGAGCTCCTTGTACACTTTGTTGGGCTTCTCGAAACGCACCAGCAGGAAGTTGGCCTCGCTTGGCCATACCTTGCGGACGATTTCTATCTTGGGGAGTTCCTTCAACAGTCTCCGCCTTTGGCGGATGATCTCTTCTACCTGCTCGCGGGAAGGCTTGTTCAGATGTTCC
This sequence comes from Bacteroidales bacterium, assembly GCA_017962585.1. Lineage (GTDB taxonomy): Bacteria > Bacteroidota > Bacteroidia > Bacteroidales > UBA932 > Cryptobacteroides. Next base: position 8,082 of record JAGCVB010000098.1, on the reverse strand, counting down.
ATTGCCACGTCCATTGCCGCCTGGCTTATGTTGTAAGGATACTTGACCATGGAGAAGAGCCTGATGATGCGCTTGTCAGCAATGGCCAGGCCTATCCTCAGGCCGGCAAGGCCCCAGGCCTTGGAAAGGGTCTGGAGGACAATGATGTTGTCGCGGCGCAGGGCCACGCTCTTGGTGGAGCAGAAATCGGAGTAAGCCTCGTCAACTACCAGGATTCCGCGGAACCAGACAGCAATGTCCATAATCTCTTCCAGCTTGAGGGCATTGCCCGTAGGGTTGTTGGGAGAGCACAGGAAGATGACCTTGGTGGAGCGGTCGACAGCATTCTTGATGGCTTCGACATCCAGCGAGAAGTCTTTGTTCAGCAGGACTTCCCTGAATTCTACGTTGTTGGTGTCAGCAGCCACGCGGTACATCCCGTAGCTGGGGCTGATGGCCACTACGTTATCTTTGCCGGGATTACAGAACACCCTGTATACCAGGTCGATGGCCTCATCGCTGCCATTGCCCAGGAAGAGGTTGTCTTCGTTGAGCCCCTTCATTGCGCATATCTTCTGCTTCAGGGCTTTCTGGTGCGGGTCAGGGTATCGGTTATAGCCGTTGTCGTACGGGTTTTCGTTAGCGTCCAGGAATATGCCTATCTCACCCTGATACTCGTCCCTGGCGGTGGAGTAAGGTTTGAGCGAGCGGATGTTGTTCCTGACGGCTTTTTCAAGCTTGAAGGTCTCCTCAGGAAAATCCTCCACTTCGGCCAGCCTTATCTTGACGGCCTGGGCGTGGGCGTCAAGCCCTTCAGCCGAAGCCATCGTGGTGATGCATTCGCTGAGCGCTTTCAGTCCTGAGGGACTGATGTCCTGGATGGTGGTCTTACGCATGAAACTGTCCAGATTGACGCCGCTGCAGGAATGAGCCCATCCCGAGGTGGGAAGGGTGTGGTTGGTGCCGGAAGCGTAGTCACCGGCGCTCTCGGGGCTGAAGTGGCCCACGAAGATGCTTCCGGCGTTGTCCACGCTTTCTGCGATCTCCCTTGCGTTCTGCATAGAAACTATGAGGTGCTCGGGGGCGTAGAGTTCTTCGAACTCCAGCATTTCCGAGATGTGGCTGAATACTATGATGCGGCTGTTCTCCAGGGAACTGGCAACCAGTTCTCCCCTGGGAAGCCTGGCTGCCTGGCGCTCCACCTCCTCCAGTACGGATTCGGCGAAGTCCTTGCTCTTGCAGACGAGGATGGCCTGGCTGTCACGTCCGTGCTCGGCCTGGGAAAGCAGGTCTGCAGCCACGAACTGGGGCTTTGCGCTGTCGTCGGCCATTACCATCACCTCCGACGGGCCGGCCGGCATATCTATGGAGACGTCCTCGGTGCTTACTAGCTGCTTTGCTATTGTCACATAGCGGTTGCCGGGGCCGAATATCTTGTCCACCTTGGGGATTGTCTCAGTGCCGTACGCCATTGCACCTATGGCCTGGGCGCCTCCGGCCTTGAAGACGTCAGTTATTCCGCAGAGACGTGCCGTGAAAAGGACTTCGGCGTTTACGCTGCCGTCCTTGCCGGCGGGAGTGCACAGCACCCGCGTGCGGCATCCTGCTATGAGCGAGGGTACTGCAAGCATCAGGACGGTGGAGAACAGGGGAGCGGTGCCTCCCGGAATATACAGTCCCACTCTGGTGATGGGGACGCTTTTCTGGATGCACAATACGCCGGGAACAGTCTCCACTTCGACGCGGGAGGGCATCTGGGCCTTGTGGAAGGCGTATATGTTCTCGTAGGCCTGCCTGATGGCCGCCTTTACGTTCTCGGGAACTGCCTCTTCCGCCCTTTCGAATTCCTCTTCGGAAACCCTCAGGGTGTCAAGGTTGACCTTGTCTATCTGCACGGTAAGGTCCTTTATGGCCTTGTCTCCGCTGCGGCGTACCGCGGCAAGTATGCTGCGGACGCGGCTCTGGATTCCGTCGTTCCCCTGGGCAGCCCTGAGGCACAGTTCTCCCCATTGGTCCTTGGGTGGGTGCAAGAATATTTCCATTACAGTATTATTTTATCCAGGTCGATAACCAAAATGCCTTCTGCCCCTATGGCCTTGAGCAGGCGTACCTTCTCCCAGAGAGTGTCCGCCTCCACCACGGAATGCAGAGAGCACCATCCTTCGGATGCGAGCGGCATCACGGTGGGGCTGCGCATTGCGGGGAGGATCTTTACGGCCTCGTCCAGGGCTGCGGTGGGGATGTTCATCAGAAGATACTTCTTGCCGTTGCTCAAAAGATGTGAGTCTATCCTGAAAAGTATCTCGTCGAGGGTTGTGCGGTCTTCCTCCGAAAGGTTCTTGTCCGCTATGAGCACGGCCTCCGATTCGAAGACCCTCTCGACCTCTACCAGCCCGTTGGAGACCAGCGTGCTGCCTGATGAGACAATGTCGAATATGCAGTCTGCTATTCCGGCTGCGGGGGCGATTTCCACCGATCCGGTAATGAGTTCTATGTTGGCCTTGATGCCGTTCTTGTCAAGGAAGTCCTTGAGGATGTTAGGATATGAGGTTGCTATGCGCTTGCCCTGGAAATAGTCCAGACCCTCGTATTTGTCGGCCTTGGGAATTGCCAGGCTTATGCGGCATCCGCCGAAGCCCAGTTTCTTTACAATCTGAACGTCGGCTTTTTTCTCCGCCACTTCGTTCAGTCCTACTATTCCCAGCGAGGCGGTGCCGGAGGCTACCACCAGGGGGATGTCATCGTCCCTGAGGAACAATGTCTCTATATCGAAATTCCTGGCTTTGGAAATGAATTTCCTTTTTGGCTCGTCTACGTTTATCCCTATGCTGGCGAGCAACGACAGGCTTTCTTCGTTCAACCTGCCCTTCGATTGTAGTGCGATCTTCAACATAACAATCAAATAAAAGAATTTTTAATAAAATTTCAAAAATATCTTGCAAAAAGATGAACTTATACTATCTTTGCATAAAAATACAAAAGCAGTGTATATATATGCAAACTGAAAAATCCAAGGCCGAAAGGCAGGCAGCCATCAGGGCATTAGTGTCAGCAGCCCGCATTTCCAATCAGGAAAGGCTCGCATCATTGTTGAAAGACAAAGGCTTCTCCTTTACTCAAGCCACGTTGTCAAGAGACCTGAAAGAACTGCACATAGTCAAAGTTCCTACTGATGACGGATATGTTTACAGAATACAGCCCCACGCGATGACTGTCACCCGTCCCAAGGCGGTACCCACCATCCTGGACGGAATAGTCAGCATAGAGTTCTCACACGCCCTGGCCGTGCTCAAGACAATACCGGGATATGCAAACCTGGTTGCGTCCACCATAGACCAGAGGGTGAAGTCCGCCTTCATAATGGGAACCGTGGCCGGTGACGACACCCTTATTCTGCCCCTGAGGGACAACTTCACCCAGGAGTCCGTTATGAGGGACCTGTCTGAGTACATCCCCGGAATAGAGGAAAAGCAGTTGACCAAGAACTTCCTTATAGAGGTGGCCAGTACGGGACATATCAAGTACATCCCCGAAATCCTCAAGACCATCGAGGACGCTGCCAAGGTCCGCGGAACCGGTATCGCCAAGCGCAACCCTGATTATATAGAGAAGAAAATGCGCGAGGGAAAGGCAATCATAGCCCTTTTCCGTGACGAATTCGCAGGCTTCTGCTACATCGAGAGCTGGGGACACGGCAAGTTCGTGGCAAATTCCGGACTCATTGTAAAAGAGAAGTTCAGGGGCAAGGGCCTTGCCAAGGATATCAAGCACAAGGCGTTCGAACTATCCCGCGAGAAGTTCCCCAACGCCCGTATCTTCGGCCTTACCACCGGCCTGGCCGTAATGAAGATCAATACCGAACTGGGATACGTGCCGGTAACATTCTCAGAACTCACTGACGATCCCGAGTTCTGGAAAGGATGCGAGAACTGCGTCAACTTCGATGTCCTGCAAAGGAACAATTACACCCGCTGTCTCTGCACCGGAATGTTGTACGATCCCGACAAGCACCGCACCAAATAAATAATCCTGGATATGGCAAAGAAAGTAGTAGTAGCATACAGCGGCGGACTGGACACTTCGTTCACCGTGATGTACCTTACAAAAGAATATGGTTATGAGGTCTATGCGGCTTGCGCCGACACCGGAGGCTTCTCAAAGGAGCAGCTGGAGACCAACAGGCAGAACGCCTTCAAGTTGGGAGCAAAGGATTATGTGACCCTTGACGTTACCAGCGAGTATTACGCCAAGAGTATCAAGTATATGATTTACGGAAACGTGCTCCGTAACGGCACGTATCCTATCTCCGTGTCTTCCGAGCGCATCTTCCAGGCAATGGCAATTGCCAGGTACGCCAAGGAGATAGGCGCTGACGCCATCGCGCACGGATCCACCGGGGCCGGCAACGACCAGGTGCGTTTCGACATGACCTTCCTGGTGATGGCCCCCGGAATTGAGATCATAACCCTCACCAGGGATATGGCCCTCACCCGTCAGTTCGAGGTGGATTACCTTAACAAGAACGGATTCCCGGCCGATTTCAAGAAACTCAAGTATTCCTACAACGTGGGTCTCTGGGGTACATCCATCTGTGGAGGCGAGATCCTGGATTCTGCCCAGGGACTTCCCGAGAGCGCGTACCTCAAGCAGGTTACAAAGCAGGGTTCCGAGGTCATCAAGCTTGGATTCAAGGAAGGTGAGCTTTGCAGCGTCAACGGCAAGGAGTTCGAGGACAAGGTAGCCGCAATCCAGTACGTGGAGAGCATAGCGGCTCCCTACGGGGTAGGCCGCGACATGCACGTGGGCGATACTATAATAGGTATCAAGGGACGCGTCGGATTCGAGGCTGCGGCACCTATGCTCATCATTTCGGCGCATAAGTTCCTGGAGAAGTTCACCCTGAGCAAGTGGCAGCAGTACTGGAAGGACCAGGTAGCCAACTGGTATGGTATGTTCCTTCACGAGAGCCAGTACCTGGAGCCCGTGATGAGGGACATCGAGGCTATGCTCCAGAGCAGCCAGCGCAATGTCAACGGCGTGGTTTCAATGCAGTTGCAGCCGTATTGCTTCTCCACCGTCGGAGTAGAATCCCAGGACGACCTGGTTAAGACCAAGTTCGGCGAATATGGCGAGATGCAGAAAGGCTGGACCAGCGAGGACGCCAAGGGATTCATAAAGGTTACTTCCACTCCGCTGAGGGTATATTACGCCAATCACGTCCAGGAGGGAAAGGAACTCGAAAAAGATTTGTAGAGAATGGTCAAGGTAGGTATAATAGGAGCTGCCGGATACACCGGCGGAGAACTTATCAGAGTGCTTCTGGGGCATCCTGACGCCCAGATTGTCTTTGCGCAGAGTACCAGCCACGCGGGCGAGCCGCTGTGGAAGGCGCATTCTGACCTGGTGGGGGAGACCGAAATTGTTTTCAGTGCAGACGCTCCAGTTATGGAAGCGGATGTGGTTTTCCTTTGCGGCGGTCACGGCAATTCCAAGGACACTGTGGCATCTTTCCCGCAGGAATTCAAAGGCGCGATAATAGACCTAGCCAATGATTTCAGGCTGGCGGCTGATGCAGGAGACTTTGTCTACGGCCTCACTGACGCCTTCAAGGACAAGATAGAAAAGGCAAGACACATTGCCAACCCGGGATGCTTTGCAACCTCTATCCAGTTGGCTCTGCTCCCGCTTGCCGCAATAGACAAACTGGGAGAAGTCCACGTCACCGCCGTCACCGGATCCACCGGGGCGGGCCAGAAACTGCAGGATACCACCCAGTTCAGCTGGCGTTCCAACAATATGTCGGTATACAAGGCTTTTTCCCACCAGCACCTTGCAGAGATAAAAGAGACCCTGAAAAAGTTCTCACCGGACTGGTGCGGTAAAATCAACTTCGTGCCCGTAAGGGGAGACTTCGCCCGCGGCATAATGGCATCGGTATATATGGACTGCGACATACCTGAAGACCAGGCGGTCAGCCTGTACAAGGCTTTCTACCAGAAGTCTCCGTTTGTCACAGTGGTGGATTCCAACCCTGACCTCAAGATGGTAGTCAACACCAACAAGGCGGTGCTGTATGTTCGCAAATATGGCGATAAGATTCACATTATCAGTATGATAGACAATCTGCTGAAAGGAGCCTCCGGGCAGGCGGTAGAGAACATGAACATAATGTTCGGCCTCCCTCAGGATGCCGGACTGAGGCTCAAGGCTTCCAAATTCTGACAATATGCAGTTATTCGACGTATATTCACTTTTTGACGTAACCCCTGTCAAGGCCAGCGGATGCACAATCTGGGACGACAAGGGCCAGGAATACCTGGACTTATACGGAGGCCATGCCGTAATTTCCGTGGGACATTCTCACCCTCACTATGTGCAGGCGCTCAAAGACCAGTTGGACAAGATAGGATTCTATTCCAACAGCGTCCGCAATCCTCTGCAGGAGCAACTGGCCGCAAGGCTGGGTGAGGTAAGCGGTTATCCGGATTATTCCCTTTTCCTGGACAACAGCGGCGCCGAGTCCAACGAGAACGCCCTCAAGCTGGCGTCCTTCCACACAGGAAAGGACCGCGTGATAGCTTTTCACGGCAGTTTCCACGGACGTACCTCCGGGGCAGTTGCGGTTACGGACAATCCCAAGATAGTGTCGCCCTTCAATGCCGTGCACAAAATCACCTTCTGCGACCTGAACGACTCCGAAGGAGTTGAAAAGGTTCTCGAAGGCGGAGACGTGGCTGGAGTCATCATAGAAGGCATCCAGGGATGCGGAGGCATCAACATCCCCCGTCCCGGGTTCCTGGCTGAACTGCGCGCGCTTTGCGACAAGTATGGCGCCTGCCTGATCCTGGACGAAGTCCAGAGCGGCTACGGCCGTAGCGGCAAATTCTTCGCCCACCAGTGGGACGGGGTGGAGGCCGACATCGTCACTATGGGAAAGGGCATAGCCAACGGCTTCCCTTGCGGAGGCATCCTCATATCGCCCAAGTTCAAGGCCTCCAAGGGCCTGCTTGGAACCACGTTCGGAGGCAACTACCTGGCAATGGCCGCCGCGCTGGCCGTGCTGGACATCATAGAGGACGAAGGCCTTGTGCAGAACGCCCTGGAGGTGGGAGAATATCTTCAGTCTTCCATTCCGTCATCTCCGCTGATACGCGAGGTAAGGGGCAGGGGACTGATGACAGGTATAGAATTCAATGTCCCGGTGGCTCCCATACGCGGCAGACTGCTGTATGAGAAGCACATTTTCACAGGCGTGGCGGGACAGAACATCATAAGGCTGCTGGCGCCGCTGGTGCTCACAAAGGCCCAGGCCGACACATTCATCAAAGCATTAAAAGAAGTACTGCAATGAAATCATTCTTTCACGTACAAGATATAGGAGACCTTTCCAAGGCCCTTGAAGAAGCGAAACAAGTAAAGGCGACTCCGTATGCCTGGCAGCATCTGGGAAAGAACAAGACCATAATTCTGGTGTTCTTCAACAGCAGCCTGCGCACCCGTCTGAGCAGCCAGAAAGCAGCCCTCAACCTGGGTCTTGACCCCATAGTCCTCAATGTGAACGGAGACAGCTGGAAACTGGAGACCCGTATGGGAGTGGTGATGGACGGTGACAAGTCCGAACACCTGCGCGAGGCCATCCCCGTGATAGGCAGTTACTGCGACCTCATAGGCGTGCGCTCTTTCGCCGGCCTCACTGACAAGGAGTTCGACTACAACGAGACCATCCTGAAGCAGTTCATAGACTATTCCGGCAAGCCGGTGATAAGCCTTGAATCCGCCACGGTCCATCCCTGCCAGGCTTTCGCGGACCTCTTCACCATAGAAGAGTACAAGACCAAGAAACGCCCCAAGGTGGTTATGACCTGGGCGCCGCATCCCCGCGCCCTGCCTCAGGCTGTCCCCAACTCATTCGCTGAGTGGATGAACGCGGCCGACGTGGACTTCGTCATAGCTCAGCCTGAAGGCTATGAACTGGACCCTCAGTTCGCAGGGAACGCCCGCATCGAGTATGACCAGATGAAGGCCTTCGAGGGCGCAGACTTCGTGTACGCAAAGAACTGGTCGGCGATGAACCCTTACGGCCAGGTGATTAACAAGGATATG
>JAGCVB010000097.1 GCA_017962585.1 Bacteroidales bacterium | reverse complement strand
TTCGGGCAGCTGCCTTCCACCGGCCGCAACATAATGGTGGAGTTCTCTTCGCCCAACACCAACAAGCCCCTTCACCTGGGGCACATACGCAACAACCTCCTGGGAGATTCCGTATCCGCGCTGCTCAAGGCTGCAGGCAACAACGTGATCAAGACCACCCTGGTCAACGACCGCGGCGTGCATATCTGCAAGAGTATGTATGCGTGGCAGAAGCGCTTCAACGGAGCCACTCCTGAGTCTACTGGCAAGAAGGGCGACCATCTGGTAGGCGACTGCTACGTGGAGTTCGCCAAGATGGAAAAGGAGGACCCTTCTGTGATGGACGCCGTCCACGAGATGCTGGTCAAGTGGGAGCAGGGCGACAAGGAAGTCCGCGAACTTTGGGCTATGATGAACGGCTGGGTGTTCGAAGGCTTCGAGCAGACCTACAAGGCACTCGGCATTTCTTTCGACAAGGTTTATTACGAGTCACAAACATATCTGCTGGGCAAGGAACTGGTTCAGAAGGGTCTGGATATGGGCGTCTTCGAGAGGGAGGCAGACGGCTCCGTCTGGTGCGACCTCACCGCCGACGGCCTCGACCGCAAACTGCTGCTCCGTTCTGACGGAACATCCGTATACATAACCCAGGACCTTGGAACTGCAGAGCGCCGCTTCAGCGAGTTCAGCCTGGATTCCCACGTCTACGTAGTGGGTGACGAGCAGAACTACCACTTCCAGGTGCTCAAGCTCATACTGGGCAAATTGGGATACGGCTGGGCCAAGGACATATTCCACCTCTCCTATGGAATGGTGGAACTGCCCGAAGGCAAGATGAAATCCCGCGAAGGCACCGTAGTTGACGCCGACGACCTCATAGAGAAGATGTACCAGGAGGCCAAGGCTACCTCCGAGGAATCAGGAAAACTGGAAGGCCTGGAGGAAGACCAGAAGGAAGACCTTTACAGGATGATAGGCCTGGGAGCCCTCAAATACTTCATACTGAAGGTGGATCCCAAGAAGAAGATGCTCTTCAACCCCAAGGAATCCATAGACTTCAACGGCAATACCGGACCATTCATACAGTATACCCACGCCCGTATCAAGTCAATCCTGCGCAAAGCCGCGGAGAGGGGCTTCCAGGGCGCGATAAGCCCCTCCTTCGAGCCAAGTGCAAAGGAGATAAGGCTAATCAAGTTACTCAACACCTTCCCGCAGAAGATACAGGATGCTGCCGCGGATTTCTCCCCGGCTGTCATCGCCAACTACTCCTACGACCTTGCAAAGGAATTCAACCAGTACTATCACGACACTCCCGTCCTCAGGGAGGAGAATGCCGAAACCCTCAAGGCAAGGCTGGTGCTGCTGGAGATCTTCGCCTCCGTGCTGGAAAAGGCTATGGGAATACTGGGCATACGTCTTCCTGACAGAATGTAATTCCGATGGACAACCCTTCAACGGCATATATGTTCCCAACCTCCGCCAAGGAAGTCGAAGCTCTTGGCTGGGATTATATAGACATCATTTTCTTCACCGGCGACGCTTTTGTGGACCATCCCTCGTTCGGGACGGCCTGCATAGCCCGCTACCTGCAGAAATTCGGTTACAGGGTGGCCGTGGTGCCCCAGCCCAACTGGAGGGACGATCTCAGGGATTTCAAGAAACTGGGTGCGCCCAGGCTGTATTTCGCCGTCAATTCCGGGGCGATGGATTCTATGGTGAACCATTACACCGCATCCCGCCGCCTTCGCCACGACGACGCGTATACCCCCGAAGGCCGCGCCGGCCAGAGGCCTGACCGCGCCGTCACGGTGTACTGCCGCATACTGAAGAAACTCTATCCCGAAACCCCCATTGTCATCGGCGGTATAGAGGCGTCTCTCAGGCGCCTGACGCATTACGATTATTGGGAAGACAAGCTGATGCCTTCCATCCTGATAGATTCCCGCGCCGACTGGCTTTGCTACGGGATGGGGGAGAGGCCTATGCTGGAACTGACCAGGGCCATTGAGCATCAGCGCAATATGGGCGACATCCGAAAGATTCCCCAGCTGGCGTTCTTCAGCCACGGCAAGTCCAGGGCTCCCGAGGCTCTGTTCCTTCACTCGTATGAGGAATGCCTGGAGTCCAAGCAGGCTTTCGCCGAGAATTTCCATCTGATAGAGACCCACGCCAACATGATGCACCCGCAGACCATAGTGGAGAGGGTCAAGGACGGATACGTGCAGATAAATCCGCCATATCCTCCCGCATCGGAGGCTGAGATGGATTCGTTCTGGGACCTGCCTTTCACCAAGCTGCCTCATCCCAGGTACAAGGGCAAGCGCATCCCTGCATACGATATGATAAAGTTCTCCATCATCACCCACAGGGGATGCTTCGGAGGCTGTAACTTCTGCACCATCGCAGCCCATCAGGGCAAGTTCATCCAGTCCCGCAGCAAAGAATCCATAGTTGCCGAGGCCAGGGCCTTGAACAAGCTGCCCGGCTTCGCGGGCAACATTTCGGACCTTGGAGCCCCTACTGCCAATATGTACGGGATGAAAGGCAAGAATCCGGTGATGTGCGACATCTGCCGCCGCAAGTCCTGCCTGTATCCGGCCATCTGCAAGAACCTGGACCGTTCCCACGCCAGGGTGCTGGATATGTACCACCGCGTGATGAAGACAAAGGGCATACGCCACGCCTACATAGGCAGCGGAATTCGCTACGACCTTTTCCTCACGGAGAACGGATTCGTGGACGAAACCTCATATCCGTATTTCAAGGAACTGGTACTGGAGCATACTTCCGGCCGTCTGAAGGTGGCTCCTGAGCATACCGAGGACAACGTCCTCAAGTATATGGCAAAGCCGTCCTTCAAACTTTTCGAACGCCTGCGCAAGGAGTTTGACAAGCTGAACGCAAAGGAAGGTACACACGTGGAGCTGGTACCGTATTTCATATCTTCTCATCCGGGCTGTACTGCAAGGGATATGGCCAAGTTGTCCTCCAACAGATACCTGAAAGGCCTGTATATGGACCAGGTACAGGATTTCACCCCTACACCTATGACCACGTCATCCGTTATGTTCTATACTGGCCTGGATCCCAGGACTATGAAGCCAGTATTCGTGGAGAGGGACCCGGAGCGTAAAAAAGCCCAGAAATCATTCTTTTTCAAAAAATAATCGCAAGTAGTCTTTTATTTCAAAATAATATCCTATTATTGCAGGGTAAAACCTAATGAATTATGGACACTAAGAAGAGACATGTAGTGAGTTATGAAAAGATGTCGGAAGAACTGGCAAGGGCGTTTGCAGAAAAGTATCCGAAGGGCTTCTCCGATTATCTGCCGGACCTCACCAAGTATCCCAAGCCGGACGGCACCAGTTTCTACGCCGTAACCCTTGAAATACCGGATGCTATATATCTCGTAAAGATACAAGTCAAGACAGATGACCTTGAAGACATAGAGAAATGGCTTGACGAGGAAGAAGACGACGGAGCAGGACAGGCCGGAGCCTCCGATACCGAGAACGAGGCCTTGCCTGACGACAATATTTCCCAATATGGAGGGGATGAAGATTCATCAGAGGTCGAAGCTTAAGCTCCGGCCTTTTTACAATCTGCCGGA
>JAGCVB010000096.1 GCA_017962585.1 Bacteroidales bacterium | reverse complement strand
TTCGGCGTCAAGCCTGCATTTGTTGCGCTTTTGCACCCCCAACTGCCTTCCGGCGTCGAGGATGCCTATTTGAAGAGCATCTTTGATGTAAGCTCCAGCCAGTCGCGGCAGTTCATCCAGGTATGAGCTCCCTGGCAGAAATATGCCTGATGGCGGATGTTCTTCTCGTTGAATGAAGCATCCAGGCCACGTGAAGCGGTTACAAGGCCATCATCGATTCCGCAGCTTACCCACAAGAGCTTCAGGTTGGAGTTGATAGCCTCCGGAGCGGCGTAGGTACCGTTGTCGAAGTTGGAGTTCCACTCGCCGTTGAAGATGGCGGGAGCGAAAGCGCATACATAGTGGAACTTGTCAGGGTTGCCGATGCCGGTGGCCAGCGCCTGGCGTCCTCCAAGTGAGAAGCCGGCGACGGCGCGGTGGTCGGCGTCAGACTGCACCTTGTAGTTGGCCTCGATGTAAGGCATAACCTCGTCGATGATCTCGCGGACAACAATCTCGGTGTTCATTGCGTCGTAAGCCTGTGCCAGGCCGCGGAGAATCATCTCAGGATAAGGGTTGGCGTAAGGCATAACCACTATCATAGGCTCTGCCTGGCCCTGGGCGATGAGGTTGTCCAGGATGTTGTTCATCTTGCCCACCTTGAACCAGGTCTCGTAGGTATCCGTCATACCGTGTATCAAATAGAGAACAGGGTACTTGGTGCTCTCGGCAGGATTGTATCCCGGAGGTGTGTAGACGCACATAGGACGGTCGAATCCAAGCCTCTTGGAGGTGTAGTACCTGTACGATACCTTTCCGTGGGGAACGTCCTGGAGGTCCTGCATTGAAGGAACTGCTCCGCGGACGTCAACGAGGCTGTTCTTGAAGCCCTCGTTAGGGAAGATGTCGGGGTTGTTGGGGTCTGCTATCTGGGTTCCGTCCACTACGAAGCAATACGGATAGATGTCCGGGCTCTTGGGTTTAACTGTTACAGACCATACACCGGCCTCGTCCTTAACCATAGGAGCGTTGCGGTCCAGCATCTGGCAGTTGAGTTCCACCTTCTGGGCGTTGGGAGCCTGGCAGCGGAAAGTGACGCTTCCGTCAGCGTTTATCTCGGGAGAAACAACTCCCGCAGGGAACATCCTTGCCATAGTCTCCCTGGGGATGGTATACGGCTGCTGCGCGCTTGCGCCTATGCAAAGGATGGCTGCAAATATTGCTGTGTATATCTTTTTCATATTCATATCCTCCTATTTTTTAAACAAAAGCGGAACAGACTGGTCAAGGAAGCACTTGGCGTTCATCCAGGTATGTCCGAACTTGTCGTCGGTGAAGAACTTGATGTTCTTGATTTTCTTGCTGTCAAGGAAGTCCATATACTGCTTGGCGCCCTCGTACAGGAAGTCGTCGGTGCCCACTCCCAGCCAGAAGAGGTTGACGAGGTTGTTGATGTCGGGCCTGTCGTAAACGGGGATGTCCATTGAAGTGTATGAAGAATAGCAGCAGAAGTAGGAGAACATATCTATGTGGCGCAGGCCGTGTGAAAGGGCCTGGTTGCCTCCGCGTGAGAAGCCTCCAACTGCGCGGTGTTCCCTGTCGGGAATGGTGCGGTAGTTGGCGTCAACGTAAGGCACTATGTCGTGGATGAAGTCCTGGGTGGTCATATCGCCCCTGCCCCTGAGGTCTGTGCCTGCAGGGAAGTACTTTGAAGGATTTCCGTAAGGCATAACCACGATCATGGGCACGGCCTTGCCCTCTGCGATAAGGTTGTCCAGGATGAAGTTGGTGCGGCCTACCTTGTGGTAAGTCTCCTCGGTGTCGGTGGTTCCGCTGATGAGGTAGAATACCGGATAACGCTCGCTCTGGTTCTGGTCATAGTAAGGAGGGGTGTATATTACCAGCCTTCCCCAGGTGCCCAGGCTCTCGGACCAATAGTTCACGTAGTCTACGCTTCCGTGAGGGACGCTCTGAACGGAATGTACCAGAGGTTTGTTACCCCTGATGTCCACCAGGGAGTTCTTGAAGGTCTCGTTGGGGAACCAGTCGGGGTTGAGAGGGTCCATGACGTTGACTCCGTCCACGATGAAGCAGTAAGGATAGATGTCCGGTGCGGCTGGTCCAAGGGTTATTGTCCAGACGCCGTTGGCATCTTTTGTCATGTCGTGAGTACCGGCAAACTGTACGTTTACCTTTACGTCCTTGGCGTTAGCATTGCGGTAGTTGAATGTGACTGTGTTGTCAGGATTCACTACCGGTGAGTTGACAGCGGCAGGCATCCGGCCTCCCCTGTTCTGAGCACCAAGCTGAAATGCCGTTCCCAGAATCAGGAGCGACAAAGCCAGTTTTTTCAGTGTTTTAGTCATATGGTATGTATAAATGTGATTGTTCTATTCTGCAAGATAAGAATTCTATGTTAATTATGCTACCTTTGTTAATGAAATGCCAGGTAAATCAATATTCCATCATCTGCTGGCACTTTTGGTCGTAGCTATCTGGGGGGTCACCTTCATCTCCACTAAAGTGCTTATCAACAACGGGTTGCATCCATCCCAGATTTTCGCCATACGCTTTGTGATGGCGTATGCAGGCATATGGGTGCTGCAGGCGCTGGGCAAGGAGAAGACCAGGCTGTTCAGCCGCAGCCTGAGGGACGAAGCCGTGTTCCTGTTTCTGGGCATAAGTGGAGGATCGATGTATTTCCTGGCGGAGAACACTGCTCTGGCATACACGCAGGCAAGCAACACAGCCTTCATCGTCAGTACCGCTCCCCTGCTCACCATCCTCCTGACGCTGGCCTTCAGGAAGGTGTTCAAGGGGGAATTCGCCGCCGCCCTGGAGCCCGTGCGCGTGAACTGGGCGCTGACGCTGGGCACGCTCCTGGCCCTCGGAGGCGTGGCGATGATAGCCTTCGACGGCTCCCGCTTCCAGATGAGCCTCCGCGGCGACCTCCTGGCCTTCGCGGCCGCGCTCTGCTGGGGCTCGTACAGCATCTTTATGGGGAAGATGTCCGCCGACTACGGCGAGGTGTTCGCTACGCGCAAGGTGTTCTTCTACGGCCTGCTCACAATCATCCCCTTCCTCCTGGCAGGCGACGGACTTCCGAATGCAGAGGTCCTGGGGCGGACGCCGGTGATCCTGAACCTGCTGTTCCTGGGCCTGGTGGCTTCGCTGGCCTGCTTCATCATCTGGAACAAGGTTATCGTGAGCCTGGGCAACGTCTCGGCCACCAATTACGTATACCTGAACCCGTTCTTCACGCTGGTTACGGCGATAGTGGTACTGGGCGAGAGGCTCACTCCCCTCTCGGCCGTGGGTTCGCTGGCAATTTTCGCGGGAGTGTTCCTGGCCGGAAGATATAAAGAAATGAATAAGGAAAAGATATGAGACTCGTAATTCAAAGGTGCCTGGAGGCATCCGTCAGCATAGAGGGCAAGCTCGTGGCCTCAATAGGCTCCGGCCTGCTGGTGCTCGTTGGAGTGGAGACCTCCGACACCCAGGCCGACGCCGCCTGGCTGGCCGCCAAGACCGCGGGGCTGAGGATATTCGACGACACCCAGGGCGTTATGAACCTGAGCGTCAAGGACGTGGGCGGAGAGATCCTGGCGGTGTCGCAGTTCACCCTGACGGCGTCCACGCGCAAAGGCAACAGGCCTTCCTACATCAGGGCCGCGGGGCACGAGACCGCCATCCCCCTGTACGAGGCATACTGCCAGTTGCTGCAGGAAGAAATAGGAAAGGACGTGAAGAAGGGAGTCTTCGGAGCCAATATGCAGGTGGCCCTGGTAAACGACGGGCCCGTAACCATAATTATTGATTCACGCATCAGGGAATAGATGAAAGTATTGTGTTTCGGTTCGATGAATCTGGACTACGTCTACCAGGTGGACCATATAGTCCGCTTGGGTGAGACGGAAAACAGTGCAGGAATGAGGGTGAACTGCGGGGGCAAGGGACTGAACCAGTCCGTAGCCCTTGCCAAGGCGGGCGTCCCCGTCTGGCACGCCGGACTGATAGGTCAGGACGGCATAAGCCTCATTGACAAATGCAAGGAGTATGGGGTCAATGCAGATTACATACACGTGACCGAAGGCCGCTCGGGACATACCATAATCCAGGTAGACAAGGACGGCAACAACTCCATCCTGCTGTTCGGAGGAGCCAACCGCCGGATGACCGAGGCTTTTGTAGACGAGGTGTTAAGCGGCTTCGGAGAAGGCGACATCATCCTCCTGCAGAACGAAATCAATCTTCTGGACGTAATCATGGACAAGGCTTACGGGAAAGGAATGCAGATTGTCCTCAACCCTTCGCCATATAATGAGGACCTGAACAAGTGCGACCTGGGCAAGGTCGCGTATTTCCTGCTGAACGAGATTGAAGGTGAACAGATGACCGGAGAGAAAGAGCCGGAAAAGATATTGGAAGGAATCCATCGCAAGTATCCTGAAGCCAAGGTCGTGCTGACTCTGGGCGAAGCAGGATCCATTTTTATGTGCGGCGGCACAATATGCCGTCAGGGCGCTTTCAAGGTAAAGGCCGTTGACACCACGGCGGCAGGCGACACGTTCACGGGATACTTCATTTCGTCAGTCATAAGCGGGATGAAGCCGGAAGAGGGGCTCTGCCTCGCATCCAAGGCAGCCGCGATGGCCGTTACCAGGCCGGGCGCGCTGGACTCCGTACCTACTATGGAAGAAGTGCTGGAATTTCAGGGAAAAGAGACTATCATATGCTAATCAAGAATGCTTCCTGGATTCAGATGAAGGACGCTGAATCCACAGTCGTTCCGGTTTTCCGGAAGGTCTTCAACAGTTTGAAACCCGTCAGAAACGCTACGCTCGAGGTGACTTGCGACGGCGTCTACGAGGCCGTGCTTAACGGCGGGCGCGTGGGAGATTTCATCCTGGCGCCGGGCTGGACGCAGTACAACAAACGCCTGCAGGTCCAGTGCTATGACATCACAGGTATGCTAAAGGGGAGCAACGTCCTGGAGGTCACGGTGGGCAACGGATGGTTCAGGCGCACCAACGCCCCCTGGACAGGAACGCACAATCCGGACGAATTCCTGCCTGCAATGCTAATCGCCGCCATCCATATCGTATATGCCGACGGCAGCGAGGAAGTCATTCCCACAGATGAAAGCTGGCAGGTGTCAGAGAGCACTATAACCCTCAGCGGAATCTTCTTGGGAGAAGATGTGGATATGACCAGAAAGCCCGCATTCGAGGCTGCCGTGGTCACGGAATATCCCAAGGACATCCTTATTCCGCAGGAAGGTCCACAGGTTCTGGAACAGGAAAAGGTTTTCCCCCGCAGTTCATTCAGGACGCCCAGGAACGAGTGGGTGCTTGACTTCGGGCAGAACCTTACGGGATATATGTACTTCGAGATGGACGCCCACGCTGGCGAAAGGCTGAGCCTTTCCACCGCCGAGGTACTGGACAGGGACGGCAACTTTTACACCGGCAACTACCGTTCTGCCAGAAGCCAGGTCCACTATATCTGCCGCGAAGGACACCAGGGATACAAGCCCAGGCTGACTTTCTTCGGATTCAGGTACCTGAGGATAGACGAGGCTCCGGAGGGCTTCTCGGCCGACAATATACACGCCATCGTACTGCATTCCCAGATGACCCGCACAGGTTGGCTGGACAGCAGCGACCCTATGCTCAACCAGCTGTTCTCCAATATCTTATGGGGCCAGAAAGGCAATTACCTGGACATCCCCACGGACTGCCCCCAGCGCGACGAGCGTTACGGCTGGACCGGGGACGGACAGATATTCTGCCGCGCCGCCACTTACCAGTACGACGTGAGGCAGTTCTTCGTGAAATGGCTGGCGGATATGAGGGCCGCCCAGCGCGAAGACGGCTGGGTGCCCGAAGTCATCCCCAGTCTGACAGCATACAAGCCGGGCGGGGCCGCCTGGTCCGACGCAGTCGCCATCATCCCCTGGCAACTTTACGAGACCTACGGCGACGTGTCTTTCATCTCCGATATGTACGACGCCATGACAAAGTGGCTCGCCTATATTCCAACCGTCTCCACCACGCCCGACCTCTTTACCGGATGCTGGACTTACGGCGACTGGCTGGCCCTGGACTGGCCTGAGGGCTACGTCCACGAGAACATAGAACTGTCCAAGAGAGGCGCCAGCAAGGACGACCTTATATGCAGTGCATTCTATGCCAATTCCGTAAACATAGTGATAAAGGCAGGCAGGATTCTGGGAAGGGATGTCAGCGAATATGAAGCTCTTTACAGCCGCATCAAAGACGCATACTGGAAGGCGTTCGGAGACAAGCTTAACACCCAGACTGAGAAGGTTCTCACGCTTCATTTCAATCTGGCCGACGACCCTCAGAGCGTAGGCGACGCCCTGGCAGAGCAGGTCAGAGCCTGCGGAATGAAGCTCCAGACAGGACTTTTGGGAACGCCGTACCTGCTGCACGAACTCAGCCGCTACGGCCACTCCGACATAGCCTGGTCGCTGCTCCTTCGCAAGGAATACCCGGGATGGCTGTATTCAGTATCGAAGGGAGCCACCACCGTCTGGGAGCATTGGGACGGAATCAAGCCTGACGGAACGTTCTGGGACGACGATATGAATTCCTACAACCACTACGCATACGCTTCCGTCGCGGACTGGGTATTCGGCGTGGCGTGCGGCATCAAGCCGGCGTCGCCCGGCTTTGCCAGGGTCCGCATCGAGCCTCATCCGGACAAGCGCCTCACCAGCCTAAGCGGAGTGCTGGACACTGTACACGGCAGGATACGTTCCAGTTGGAAATACACCGAGAACGGCATCCGCTATGAGATAGACACGCCGGTAGAAACTGAAATAGTGATCGGCGGCGTCAGCAGGACAGTGAAAGAGGGAAAATATATCTTGGGAGAAACAATAGATTAGAACTGACGATTTGAGAAGGATACTTTTTGTCTGCCACGGCAACATCTGCCGCTCCCCTATGGCCGAGTTCATCCTCAAGGCCCTGGTTAAGGCCTATGGGCTGGACGGCCTGTACTACATTGAATCTGCAGGAGTTTCTGATGAGGAATACGGCAACCCCATATACCCTCCGGCAAAACGCTGCCTCAACCAGCACGGGGTCTGGTTCGACCCCAGGAAGACGGCTCGCGAGGTAACCCGCTCCGACTACCAGAGATTCGACCGCATCATCTATATGGACCACAGCAACAGACGCTGGCTGGACCGTATATTCGGCGGAGATCCCGAGGGGAAGATACACTCTATGATGTCCTATGCCGGAAAGAGCAGGGACGTAGCGGATCCTTGGTACACGGGAGATTTCGAGAGCACTTTCCAGGACATACTGGAAGGCTGCGAGGCTATGCTCAGCGGAGAAACGGTTTCACAGGCCTAGATATCCAGCCATTCCACTTCCCCTCCCCAGATAGAGAGGAACTTATGGAACATCTCGTTGGTGAGCACTACGCTTGCGGTATTGTCGCAAGGGTGGAAACTCACCCTGGGAGCTGTCTGCAATTCCTTGTCTATGAAGTATTTGACCCTGTGTCCGTTCTCGAACAGTTCCTTAGGGTCGGCAGTTGAAGCTATATCTATGTCGTGGATGAGTCCCAGCGCGCTGACCGAGCCGGGGCTGACGCCCAGGCAGCGGTCCATCCTCTCGGGACTGGCAAAACTCAATTTGCCCTGGTGCAGCATATGCTCCAGGGCATGGATGTCAAGGTCTTTGTGGCATTCGAAACTCACCAGATAGTGGCGGTTTCCCTTATGGTTGCGGAAGAACAGGTTCTTGCAATGAACTGAATCTATGTCCTTCCAATAAGCCAGCGCCTCCTGGATTGTAGGAAGCGGAGGATGATAATGAACCTGACAGGTGATTCCGTGGGCGTCAAGCCACTCCAGGGTCGCGGCTATCTTTTCGCTCATTTATTCTTACTGGTGGTGATGGTACCGAACGGCAGCATTGAAAGTTTCATTATCCGCCAATGCGCTCTGGCAAAAGGAAGGCCTACTATTGTGACGGCGAAAATTGCAGCCAGTGCAAGATGCAGCAATGCTATCCACCACCAGCCGAAGGCCAGCCACAGGATGTTGAAAAGAGTGTTCAGGCAGCCCGAATCCTTCATTATTTCCACATCCCGGCCGAAAGGGCATATTGCCAGGCCCGCAATCTTAATGAGCTGCACGCCGAAGGGTATGCCGATTATGGTAACGCACATAAGCAGGCCGCCCAGGAAATACAGGAGCGCCACGATGAAGCCTCCCAGCACGAACCACAGGATATTGCCTATCAGGGTCATTGCAATACGATATTATGCCTCTGCGAACTCATCTTTGCCTACTCCGCATACGGGGCAGACGAAATCGGCGGGAACGTCTTCCCAAGCGGTTCCGGGAGCTATTCCGGCCTCAGGGCATCCTGCTTCAGGGTCATACTCCCATCCGCATACTTCACATACATACTTTTTCATGATTTCAATAGAATTAATTAGGTTATTCCTTTCCCAAATATAAATACATTTTCCTATATTTGTGTTAATCTAAACGAAATTATCTTTCCCAGATGATAAAGCAGTTGAACTCAAAAGTAAAGTATATAGGAACAGACGACTTAGACCTGGATTTATTCGAGAGTCAGTATATAGTTCCAGAGGGTATTTCGTACAATTCTTACCTTATCCTGGACAGGCAGACCGCCATCCTGGACACTGCAGACGCCCGCAAGGCAGAAGAGTGGAAAGCCAACCTGGCACAGGCCCTGGAAGGCCGGCAGCCGGATTTCCTGGTAGTCCACCATCTTGAGCCGGACCATTCCGCCCTCATCTGCTGGGCATTGCAGGAATTCCCCGAAATGAAACTCGCTGCCAGCGCCAAGGCCATACAGATGCTGCCTCAGTTCTTCCCCGGAATCAATCTGGAGGGCAGGACGGTAACAGTCAAGGACGGAACGGTACTGGAGTTGGGAGAGCACTCCCTCCAGTTCTACTCTGCCCCTATGGTGCACTGGCCGGAGGTGATGGTATCCTTCGACAAGGCCGACGGCGCCCTCTACAGCGCCGACGCTTTCGGAAAATTCGGAGCCCTGTGCAAATGCGGCTTCTACGGAAGGGACGATGACGACTGGAGCTGCGAGGCCCGCCGCTACTACTTCAACATAGTGGGAAAATACGGCGGCCCGGTGCAGACTCTCCTGGGCAAGGTGCGCAACCTCCCCGTCAAGAGCATCCGTCCTCTGCACGGCCCCATCCTGGAAGACAACCTTGCTGACTATCTCAAGCTGTACGACACCTGGAGCAGTTACGAGGCCGAGACCGACGGCATATTCGTAGCCTGCGCCTCCATCCACGGCGGCACCCTGGCGGCCGCGCAGAAACTGGCTGACATCCTCCGCGCCAAGGGCGCTCCCAAGGTGGTAGTCAGCGACCTTTCCCGCTCCGACATAGCCGAGAACGTAGAAGACGCCTTCCGCTACCCAAAGATGGTGGTAGCCTCGGCATCCTACGACTTCGGCCTCTTCACCCCTATGTACGACTTCCTTCACAGGCTCCAGATAAAAGGCTACTGCAACCGCAAGGTGGCTATGGTGGAGAACGGGTCCTGGGCACCTACGGCAGGCAAGGTCATGGCCGAGATGCTGGCAGCAATGAAGGACGTAGAAGTGGTGTCCCCTGCCGTAACAATACGCAGCAGGCTCAAGGACAGCGACATACCTGCTCTTGAGGCACTTGCCGACGCAATTCTCTGAAACATTTTTCTAACCAATTAATACTAAACCTTTTAACAATGCAAACCGCAAAACGAATTTTAAGACTTATTCCGGCAGCCATCCTGGTAATGCTGGGCGTAGCAGCTTGCAAGACAACATCCAGCAGCCCCGACATCGAGGTCAACGACCTGGAGTATTTTGAGACCAGAGGCGTCAACGTACTGGTTTTCAACAATCCCTTCAGCGGAGGCTTCAATGACGAGAAGGACTCTGGAATCGAGCTGATCCACCACGGAGTCAGGACTGCGCAGGGCGGAGCCATAAGGCTTTCCAACACCCCGGAGCAGTGGGACCTTGTCCCTGACATGACTTCCAAGACGGTGAAAAAGGAAGACAACTCAATTGAGGTCGGCCTCCGTTTCCCGGACTTCGACTTCGACTCTCGAATCGTTGTCACCGGAAAAGGCAAGGCCGTAGAGATTGCAGTCTACCTCGACAAGCCCGTTCCCGAGGAACTGGTAGGAGACGCCGGACTCAACCTTGAGTTCCAGCCTGCTGAATACTGGCTCAAGACCTTCATAATGGACGGACAGCCCAACCGCTTCCCCCGTTATGCTGTGAGCAACACTGTAGTAAGACCCAACTCTGAGAAAATCAAACAGTACAAGGGGTACAAGACTTACGACGACCGCGGAACCGACATGTTCGTAGATCCGCTCCCTCTTGCAACAGGACACGAAATGCTCCTTGCTCCGGAAGAGCCGGAAAGGACTGTCAAGATCTCCAGCCCGGATGCCGAGCTGAACCTCTACGACGGCCGTATGCTGGCCCAGAACGGATGGTTCGTAGTACGCAGTCTCCTGCCTGCAGGAAAGACCGGAAAGGTCCTTTCCTGGACAGTAGAACCCAACTCTGTAGAGGGATGGGTACGCGAGCCCAACATCGGCTTCTCACAGGTAGGTTACGTTCCTGACCAGCCCAAGGTTGCAGTCATAGAGCTTGACAAGAACGACAAGGTTCTCCCCAAGGCTTCAATCTGCAAGATTGCCGACGACGGAAAAGTTTCAACCGTATACACCGGAGCCACCAAGACCTGGGGCCCTTACTTCAAGTACAACTATGTGAAGTTCGACTTCTCAGACGTAAAGGAGCCGGGCGTTTACTTCATCAAGTACGGCGACACCCAGACCGGCAACTTCATCATCAACGATGACGTTTACGACCACATCACCGACGCTACCAGCGACGTATGGATCCCTATCCATATGAACCATATGACAGTAAACGAGGGCTACCGCATCTGGCACGGCGAGCCGTTCAAGGAGGGATACCTCCAGGCACCGCCGAACACTGACCACTTCGACCTCCACGGCCAGGGACCTACCACCGACACCAAGTACAAGGCTCTCGAGCTTATCCCGGGCCTCAACGTGGGCGGATACTTCGATGCCGGCGACTTCGACATCGAGACCGGTTCCAACATCGGCGTGGTTCAGAACCTGGTATCCATCTGGGAGAGGTTCCACCCTATGCGCGACGAGACATTCGTAAGCGAGTATCAGAGGTACGTAGACCTTCACCGTCCGGACGGAGTTCCTGATATCATCCAGTACATTGAGCACGGCGTGCTTAACCTGGTAGCCCAGGCCGAGAACATCGGACATATGTCCCAGACCCTGTCCAACTCAGTTCTGGACAACTACCACCACCTTGGAGACGCTGCAGCCATCACCGACGGCCTGCACTACGATCCCAGGCTCAAGCCTTACCAGAAGTCTGCCGACGGCAAGTCCAGCGGAACTCCTGACGATATGTGGGCGTTCACCAACCGCAACCCCGGATCCGACCTGCGCGCAGCTACAATGTTCGCAGCCGCAAGCCGCGCCCTCAAGGGATATAACGACGACCTCGCAGCCCGCGCTCTCAAAGAGTCCAAGAGACTCCAGAAGGAAGCCAACGAGATCCTGGCCAACCAGCCCCAGAGAGCTGGCCGCGGCGGTGCAATGGGAGGCGGTGACGTATCTGCTAACATCCAGCTGTACCTCTCAACAGGAGAAGAGCAGTATCGCGACAAAGTCAAGGAGCAGATCAACGCTACCCTTGAAAGGAGCGCCACCCAGGGAATCACCACCGCACTGGAGGCTATCCCCATCCTCGGCGACGAGTTCAAGGAGAGCCTGAGGCCTTACGTGGAGCAGTACAAGGAGTACATCAAGAGCATGGAAGAGGACAATCCTTACGGAGTGCCCATCGGACTTGGAAACTGGGCGGGAAGCGGCAACGTAGTAAGCTTCGGTTCCACTATCTGCCTTGCAAGCTCTTACTTCCCTGACATCATCGACAAGGATGAGGTTTACAAAGCAACCGCATACCTGTTCGGATGCCACCCTTACCACAACTACTCTCTCGTAGCCGCAGTGGGCGCCGCAAGGCCCAAGCAGGTATTCTACGGCAACAACAGGGCTGACCTCTCTTTCATCCCTGGAAACGTTGCTCCGGGACTCCTGTTCCGCCAGCCGGACCACTTCGAGAACTATGACAACTGGCCGTTCCTGTGGGGACAGAACGAAGGTACAATCGGCGGCAACGTCTCTTACCTCACCTTCGGTCTTGCCTTCAAGAACCTGATCGGCAGATGAGAAAACTGTCAGTAATCCTGCTTCTCCTCTCTCTGGCATCATTTGCCAGAGGGCAGGTCAGCGGGACTATTGCCGACATAACCAGAAACCACCCTTCCCCGGAACCCTCAGAGATTCTGGGGAAGTGGTGTTTTAACAGCGTCGGGACGGTATTTATGGACAAGTCGGGGCCTGTGCCTTCAATAGCCGAAGCTACGCGTCTGCTGGGTGCCATGGGGGCAAATCCCCAGGGCTGTTCCGTCACTTTCCACGACCTTAAGAAATGTACTTTCGCGGTGGGTAAGAAAACCTTCAACATCAACTGGGCCACATACCCTGACACCCGCGAATTCAGGGTTTCCCTGGGCCCTATGGGACTGAAGGGATACCTTGTGGAGACGGACGAGGGAATAGAGATGATCTTCTCCCGTCCCAATCTCTTCACAATGCTCTTTTTCCTCTGCACGGGAGCGGAGCGCAAAAACATAAAGCCCCTGGGAGAGCTGTTAGACTGCACCCAGGGACTCACTTTGGGTATACTGTTTACTCGATAACCGCCAGAAAACCGCCCCTTGCGCGGCAAGGAACAGTAACTTCGGCCTTCCCCTCCGGGAGAGCCGATATTTTTATATCCCTGTCTTCGTCGCCGTCGCAGAAGAGCACGGAAGACTTGGACTTCAGGTTCAGCCTTTCCAGAGAGAAAGTCAGATCCAAGGGAGAATCAAGGCCGTTGATTCCGGCAATGTACCACTGGTCTCCGCTCCTGCGCGCAATGACTGCGTTCTGCCCTGGATAACCGTACAGGAGGAGCGTATCGTCCCAGGTGGAGGGCATTTCACTCAGTACTTCCCTGACTTTAGAAGGAAGTCCGTAATAGGCTGAAGGCCTGTCGGCCATATGAAGCAGGCCGGATTCGAACAGCACAGGAAGGGCCAGTTCGTGAGCGTTGGTGGTAATATGGGGGAACTGGCTGTCGGAGAACGTTCCGGGAGTGTAATCCATAGGACCCACCACATTGCGGGTGAAAGGCAAAGTGGCGTTATGAGCTGCGGCGCGGGGAGTCATAACAGGTCCGTTATTGTACATTTCCGCCCCGTATACAGCCTCCATAGACATCATGTTGGGCCAGGTGCGCTGCCAGCCTCGCGGGATGGTACAGCCGTGGAAATCCACCAGCAGATGGTGCCTGGCGGCATCTTCCAGGATGTCCAGATAATAGTCCACCATAGTGGCGTCGTCCGGAAGGAAGAAGTCTACCTTGACGCCCGTCACGCCCAGACTCTCCAGCCACGCGAATTCCCTTTCGCGGTTCTCGGCCGTATTGAGCCTGTCCTGGGGCTGAGGGGCGCCCGGTCCTATCCAAGAGGTACCCGAGTTGTACCAGAGATTGATCTTGATTCCCTTTTCTTTGGCGTAATCCACCAGTTCCTCAATGCTACCATCTTCCATATCAGGCCATTCCCAGTCTATCAGGCAGTAGGGCCATCCCATATCGGCAGCAAGGTCTATGAACTCCACGTCCAGGTCGAAGAACTTGGACCCGTGGTTGTTTGACCAGTAAACCCAGGAAGACACGCCTGGCTTTATCCAGGAAACATCCTCGATTCTGCAAGGGGAACTCAGGTCGGTAACCAGCGTAGATTCCGTTATAGCAGCCAGGTCTCCCACTATCGCAAGTCTCCAGGGAGACATTCCGTCGCAGAAAGACGTAGCGCCGGTAAGTTTCACTGAATAGCGCTGTTCCGATACGGAATTGTCCAGGGACGAGGCGCTGTCGCCGTGGCGGAGGTCAGCCTCGGAAATGAGGGCGAAGAGGCCCGGTGCGGGCTCCAGAAGCGCGGGACACGCCCACTGGGCGGATGCCTGCCCTCCCGGGCGTCTGGATGGCGTAGGCTTGCCGTCCGTTGCCAGAGGGAAGAAATTCTCGTAATCTGAGTGCCAGGACGAGAACCAGCGGTTCACTCCGTCCTTGACCAGATAGGATGTCCTGTCCTCAGTCACCACCGTACCTTCAGGCACCACATATCGGAAAGCGATACCGTCATCGTATGCTCTCACTATGACCTTGAGCTCTTCTCCCTGGGGATTCTCGAAGGTAAGAGTCTTCTCAAACGCCTGATTGCTGCAATGCCTGCGCTTGCCGGCCAGCATTTCGTAACTGTCAGATATACGGGTCTGGCGGGAAACCTTCTTAAGTTTGAGTCCGCTGTCCAGGTCGGAATCCTGGGTGACAAGACCGATATGAATCTCGTCGAAAGCGCTTGCCCCGTTATAGGATACCTTCAGGGTCTGGTTGTCTATCCCCACAGCCAGGGAACCGTCAGGAGAAGTAAAGTTCTTCTTACAAGCAACTGCCCCTATCAGCAACAGGGGCAGCATATAGATGAATCTTATTTTCATTTCCTAGTTGTTTGCTGGTCTCGGAGGTCTTGCGGGACGGGGCTGCTCTTCCGGCATCGGCTGCACCTCTGCACGGAACGGGATTACGGGAAGTCCGTTGGCTCCCTTGAGGGTTCCCACCTGGAAATCCTTGAAGCAGTAACGCACGAACTTGGGCTCCGGTACTTCCTTGGAAGTGAGTTCCACGTATGCTCCTTCCATAAAGGAGAAGCCGGTAGTGGCTTCGGCCTTGTGGAAGTGTCCGCCGCCGCCAGCGAGCTCAAATCCTTCTATAGAGTTTGTTCCGAGCCATCCGCTGCGGGCGTTGTCAAAGTAAACCCTGACTTTGGCGCCGTCTACGTATGCAACCCTCATGCTGGGGTTAAGGGCGGGAAGGGTATCGTAGCCATAGGCCATGTTCAACGCCATATAGCAGAGTCTCTCGCCCACTGGGCGCTTGTTGGAGGGGTGTACCTGATTGAGTTCGTAGTCGAAGGTAAGGTCGTTGGTGCCCACGATTCCGCTGTTGGGGATGGTCTTGGTGGCCATGAACTGCTGCTCGCGGAGGAGGGGACCCTGCTCGTCCTGGAAGCCGTAGTTGCCGTCGTAATAGTCGTACGGAGGGAGTTCGACAATGAGGAACGGGATGTCTCCGCGCCCGATGTCATTGCGCCAGGTCTCGGCCATGGTGGTCATCAGGGAGGCGTATTCGTCCCAGCGGATGCTGACGTTGGACTCGCCCTGGTACCAGATTATTCCGCTCACTGCGTACTTGCTGGCAGGACGGAACATGGCGTTGTACATTATGGTAGGCTTGTACATGTCGTTGACGGACGGATTGGAGGCGTCGGCAAGATTTACGGAAGAATAGGACCTGAGGGTCTCTGCGCTCATCCAGCAGGTAATCTCGCTGCCGCCCCAACTTGCGTTGATGACGCCTACTGGTACGTCCAGGGCCTTGGAAAGCCTGCTGGCGAAGTAGTAGGCTACCGCGCTGAAACGCGGGGCGTTCTTGGGATTGGACACCTGCCACTCCCCTTCTGCGTCGAACTGGGGTTCGGTTGCGGAGGCGTTCTTTATGGTAATGTGCCTTACACCCTTGTACTGGCCGGACATTGCCACTTCTTCAAGCGATCCTTCCACGGGAGTGCCCATACCGCCTCCAAGGGTCATCTGCATATTGCTCTGACCGGAGCAGAACCATACTTCTCCGATGAGGACGTTGGATGCCTGTACGCTCTCGGAGCCGCTGCGGGCCCTGACGGTCTGCGGCGTGAACGTGGCTGCGGGGGTCTTGAGCGTGGCAACCCACTCTCCGCCGGAGTTGGCCCTTGCAGAGGCTGAAGCGCCCCAGGAAGTGCTTACGCTTACGCTGGCACCGGGGGAAGCGTATCCCCATATCTTGACCGAGGTATTCTGCTGAAGGACCATATTGTCCCCTATCATGCCCGAGAATTTAAGGTTTGCCGCATTCAAGGTGACGGCAAGGCACATCAAGGCCAAAGTGAAGAGTTTTTTCATATTAATGTCGATTGGTTATTACCTTTTAGCAGCATCAAAATTAAAGAAATTACTTAACTTTATCAATATGATTATAATCGATGCACACAGTCACCTGTGGCTGCGCCAACAAGCCACGGTGGAAGGAAAAGAGATATATCCTCTGCCCAACGGACGGTCTATGTTCCTGGGAGAGGAGCGCCAGATGCTCCCTCCTTTTATGACCGACGGTACAAACACGGCCGAAGTGTTCCTGTCCAATATGGACTACGCCCAGGTGGGCGCCGCCGTTGTGGTGCAGGAAGTGATTGACGGCAACCAGGACTCATATCTGGCCCAGGTGGAGGCCAAGTATCCTTCCCGTTTCTTTTGCTGCAGCCTCCTGGACATAGACAAAGGGCCGCTGGCCATACCTGACGGGTTCAGGGCGGCAGCCATCCCCGGACACCGTATGCACCGACCCCTCAACGATCCCTCACTGGTAGATTTCTTCAAGAAGATGGAATCTGAAGGCCAGATCCTTTCCATCTGTCTGGGCGACGACTCCCGCCAGATAGCCCAGTTTGCCGAGACAATACAGGAATGCCCTGGGCTCAAGGTGGCTGTAGGCCATTTCGGGATGGTTACAGGCAAGTGCTGGGAACAGCAGATAAAGCTGGCCCTCGCACCCAACGTATACGTGGAGTCAGGCGGCATAACCTGGCTGTTCAATTCGGAGTTCTACCCCTACCCCTCCGCCATCAAGGCCATACGCCGCGCAGCCGACCTGGTGGGAATGGACAAACTGATGTGGGGCAGTGACTACCCTCGCACCATCTGCGCCATAACATACAAGATGAGCTACGACTTCGTCCTCAAGTCCAAAGAACTGAAACTCAGCGAGAAAGAAGCCTTCCTGGGACTTAACGCCAAGCAGTTTTACGGTTTCGGGGAACTTCCCGAACTGCCCTACATAAAAAACATGTCAGAATGAAAACACTTCAGATAGTGCAGCCCGGCTGCATTCGCCTAACCCAAACCCCGGAGCCTTTTCCCGGACCGGGAGAAATCAAAGTCAAGATATATTACGCCGGATTCTGCGGATCGGACCTTAACACTTTCAGGGGCGCCAACGCTATGGTCAGTTATCCACGTATCCCCGGCCACGAGATAGGAGCCGTCATAGAGGCTCTTGGAAGCGATGTCCCCGACACCTTCCAGCCAGGGCAGATAGTTACCCTCAACCCTTACACAAACTGCGGGAAATGCGCCTCCTGCAGACGCGGACGCCCCAATGCCTGCGAGAACAACGAGACTCTGGGAGTCCAGCGCGACGGCGCGATGCAGGAATATATCTGCATCCCCTGGCAGAAGGTCATCCCTTGCGGAAGCGTTCCTATGAAATACACCGCCCTAATCGAGCCTATGAGCGTGGGCTTCCACGCCGCTGACCGCGGTCGCATATGCAAGGACGACGTAGTGATGGTGATAGGATGCGGAATGGTGGGCCTTGGCGCCCTGGTCAGCGCAGTGCAGCGCGGAGCCACTGTAATTGCCGCCGACATAGACGACGTGAAACTCCAGCTGGCCAGGAAACTGGGAGCACGGTACACATACAACTCCCTGAAGGAGTGGGAAGGTCTCCCCGACCCCGACGTTGTAATAGAGGCTGTCGGAAGCGTGCCTACCTATAGGATGGCTGTGGAGAGAGTGGCTTTCACCGGCCGCATAGTCTGCATCGGATACGCCAAGACTGACGTAAGCCTGCCTACAAGCCTGTTCGTGAAGAAGGAACTGGACATAATGGGCTCCAGAAACGCCACGCCCGAAGACTTTCTGGACGTGATATCCTATCTGTCTTCAGGCGTGGACGCAGATGCGTTTATCTCTGCAACTATAGCCCCCGAGGATGCTCAGGAAGCTATGGAAAAGTGGAATTCAGAGCCGGGAAAGGTATTCAGGATTCTGACCAGGTGTGCTATTTAGCCTTTTTGGCAGCTTTCTTCTCTTCCTTTGCCTTTGCTCGGGCCTCCTTCCTGGCCTGACGCTCCAGGCTCCTGGCCTCCTTTGCGGCCTGAGCGGTTCTCAGGTCTTCTTCGTGCTTGGTCTTGGTAGTAATCTCTATTACACCATTTGCACCGCGCATACCATACATTGCGGCGGTACCGTCTTTGATTACCTCTATGTCGTAGACCTCTTCGGGATGGAGGTAGGTGATGTCTTCTGTGAAGACTCCGTCAACCACTATCAGAGGCTGGGTCTCGGAAGTGTTGGTTCCGATGCCGCGGATAAGGATCCTTGGCATCTGACCTGCGCCGGCCCCGCCGACTGTAAGACCGGGCTCACGTCTGAGCAGGTCTATGATTGACGTGTACTGAGTCTTGGAAGGCGGATTGACATCTTCGTCGCTGTTCTTGAACTGGGCGAAAGCGGGAGCGCTCATCAGACAGGCAAGGAATGCCATTATCAAAAATCTTGTTTTCATATCTGTAACCTTACTTTTGCCAAGATAATAATTTTAGCGGAATTATTAGTTATATTTGTCTAAAGTGCAAATATCCAACCAAATCTTATATGAAAAAAATCTTATTTCTGTTAGCCATTCCGTTACTGGCCGCCTGCGCCGCCAAGACGGAGAAAGACCCTTACGCTAAACAGGTAGACGCCGTATACGAACGCCTGACTGTAGAAGAAAGGGCTGCCCAGCTGTTCGGTATGTATCCGACAGACTTGATGGTAGACGGTAAACTCTCCCTTGAGAAATGCCGCGAACTCCTCCCTTACGGAGTCGGTCATATCTGCCAGCTTTCCAGCTCCCAGGATATGAACGCGGACGAGCTGAGGGCGTTTATCAAAGATCTTCAAGATTATCTTATGAACGAACTCCCGGCCGGCATTCCAGCAATCATCCACGACGAGTGCATTACCGGAGTAACTGCAAAGGGTGCCACCGCATATCCTCAGCAGATAGCCGTAGCCTGTTCCTGGGATCCCGAACTGCTCAAGGTAAAGACAATGCAGACCGCTAACACTATGCGCGCATTAGGCGAGCAGCTTGCGCTTTCTCCGATGGTAGACGTCATCCGCACCCCGCACTGGTCCCGCATAGAGGAATCCTACGGAGAAGACGGTTACCTGACAGCCACCATGGGTGTAGCATTCGTCTCAGGCCTCCAGAGCAAGGGATTCAAAGAGGGCGTAGCCGCCACCACCAAGCATTTCCTGGGTTACGGCGGAGCCAACACCCTTTCCTGGAAAGAGATATATGAAGAAGTTCTCCTTCCTCACGAAGCCATAATCAGGAAGGCAGGCAGCAAGTCGCTAATGACCAGTTACGACAAGTTCCGTTCGGAATACGCCGTCTGCAGCGACACCCTCATCAATGTAATCCTCCGCAACTACCTCAAATACGACGGAGCCATAGTAAGCGACTACGGCGCCGTGCAGCAGGGCGGACGCAACAGGGACGAGGAATTCCTCAAGCAGTGCGCCGTAGACGCCATAATGGCCGGCAACGACCTGGAATTCTCCAGAAACACTTCTTATATGTACCTTCCTGAGCTTCTTGCAGAAGGCCGCATCACCGAAGAAGCATTCGAGCGCTCGGTAAAGAACGCGCTGCGTATGAAGGCACGCGCAGGTCTCCTTGACCCGAACCCCAAGCTGTTCCAGGAAGGTCCTCTGGATATGGACCCCGCCGAGAGCCGCCAGACCGCATATGACCTCGCTACCGAGTCAATAGTCCTGCTCAAGAACAACGGCATACTCCCTCTTGCCGCAGGCAAGAAGATAGCCCTGGTAGGACCCAACGCCAATTCCTATTGGAGCATGCTGGGAGACTACACCTACCCTTCAATGCAGCAGTTCTTCTTCAGGAAGACCGTAGACCCTTCAGCCCTCAAGATAGAAACCCTCCTGGAGTGCATGAACAATCGCTACGACGGAACCGTGAACTATTCCAGGGGCGTAGACTGGAGCACCCTGGCCGATATGGGCCTGACCGCTGGAGGCGACCCCAGAGTCCTGAATATGAGAGTACGCAGGATAGAGTCGCCTGACCCCACCGACTGGAAGGCAGCCGTCAAACTGGCTTCACAGAGCGACGTGATAGTGGCGGCTATGGGAGAGAACATCTACCTGTGCGGAGAGAACCGCACCCGCGCCACCATCCGCCTCCCCGGCGACCAGGAAGACTTCGTCAAGGACCTCATCGCCACAGGCAAGCCTGTAGTGCTGGTAATATTCGGTGGACGTCCGCAGGTAGTGGAAGCCGTCGCAGACGGATGCGCAGCGATAATCCAGGCCTGGTATCCTGGTGAGGAAGGCGGAAACGCAGTTGCAGACATCCTCTCGGGAAAGGTCAATCCTTCCGGAAAGCTCTGCTTCAGCTACCCTGCCACTGAGAGCCGCGAACTCTACTGCTACAACAACAACGTAGACCTGGACCGCATAGCCTATCCTTTCGGCTACGGCCTCTCATATACCACATTCAAATATGAGGACATCTCCGTTCAGCCTTCCGCAAAGATCGGGGACGACAGCATCCTTATCAGGTGCCGCGTAACCAACACCGGCGGACGCAAGGGCGACGAAGTTGTGCAGTTGTACGTATCCCCTGCATCCGGGCAGCCGCTCAAGCCTATCCAGCTCAAGGGATTCGGCCGCGTAACGCTGGAGCCCGGCCAGAGCAAGGAAGTGGATTTCAAGGTATCTCCAGACCAGCTTGCCTGGTGGTCTGAGGCAGGATGGACAATCTCCGCCGGAGATTACAAGTTCTGCGTAGGATCTTCCAGCCGTGACCTTCCTCTTCAGGGCGTATGCACCCTTACAGGTAAGGACAAGGTGAAAGCGCTCCGCGACGAGTACTTCTCAGAATTTACCGTTAAATAGAATGTCAGAGAGTAGGCTTGACGGGGATGATGGTTCCGTCGGGATTGAACTTCATCCTGTCGATGCACACTTCCCTGTTATAGCCTCCTGACAAACCCATTTTTACTCCCTCGGGACGGGTGAACCTGTGGTAGACTATGTACCACTCATCAGTCCCGGGGATATTTATTACCGCGTGGTGACCAGTGCCGAAAATCTGCTTTGAAGGGTCCTGTTGTATCACGATTGTGTCTTCTACCTTGGCAGGCTGACCGTCCCTTACAAACTCTACGGGAGAATCTGAAATGAGGTAGCGTACACGGTAATATGAAGAACGGGTTATGTTCTCAGACCACATAAAGTAATACAGGCCGTTGCGCTCGAACACGTAAGTGCCTTCCAGATAATGGTAATCCCCTATCCTGTTGCGGGGGATGAGTTCCTTGATGGTACCCGGAACCAGGGAGATCATATCGTCGGCCAACTCTGCCATCCACAAGTATGAATTGCCCCAGTAGAGGTAATACTTGCCGGTCTTGGGATCCTGGAACACGTCAGGGTCTATCACTTGGTTGGGGGCGTTGATCTCATCCTGGCTGAGCATAGGTTTGCCCAATGCGTCGGTATAAGGGCCTTCGGGCTTGTCAGCCACGGCCACACCTATGGACTTGTTGGCTACGAAGTAATAGTAGTACTTATACGAGTTCCCCTCTTTCCTTTCTATGATGCAGGGGGCCCAGGCGTATTCCTTACCCCAGGAGAGGTTGCGAAGGTCCAGTATTACGCCTTCGTCCTTCCAGGTCTTGAAGTCTTCGGATGAGAAGCAGTGGAAGTCGTAGTTGTGCCACTGGTAGGCTCCGTCGGTGGTGGGGAAAATGTAGTATTTGCCTGTCTGCTGGCTGTACAGCACTTCAGGGTCGGCATAAAGGCCGGGGAATACCGGATTGTTCACGTCAGGGGCGAGGTACTGTCCCTCGCGCTGGTCACTCCAGTCCTGCAGGGCCTTGTATTCGGCCTCTGTGAGGGTGAGGAAAGAGCCCTGCTGGGGGCCGTATATGCCCTCGATGTTCTGGGGAGCGAAGAATCGTCCCATTGCGGGATCTGCCTTGCAGAGGCGATAGTTGTATGCTTCGCTGGAATAGTCTACGTAGCCTATCTGCCACGCCTCCTGCCCTGCAACGTGGAAGACGGACGCTCCAGTGCAGACATCGTCACCCTCGAAGGCGATGTACTGAGGGTCCTCCCAAGGTCCTGTGAGCGATGTGGACTTTGACATATAGAATCCGGGGGAACCGCCGTCTTTCTTGGCAATCAGGCAGTACTTGTTTTCTGCTGGAAGCCAGGTGATGTCAGGATCTATTGTGGAGGAGCCCCAGTCGGCCAGCAGTACCGGCTCGGACACCTTTTTGAACGAAGCGTCCACATAACATCCGTAAATTCGGTAATATCTTGAAACGGCATTGTCCAAAAGGCTGAAATACAGAAGGTAAGAGCCTTTTTGCGCATCCCAGATTATCTGCGGGCCCCTGACTGAGGTTCCCCGAGACAGCGCAGGGCCGGTGACGGGTGTTTTCCAATCAAGAAGGTCCGTGGAGGTCTTGATCTCTATTCCTCCCCTTGCGTCAGCGACAGTCATTATGAAGCCCTTTCCGTCCCTTGTCCTGCATATATACGGGGCACCGGCATTGTCCATTATGGCATTCCCGCAAATCAGGGAATGGAAATGGATGGCGTCAGGCGAAAGGGCATATGCCGTCCAGGCTCCGACGGCCGACTGATGGGCGAAGAAATAGCCGTAGGTATCTTCGTCCGAGATCTGGTAATTTCCCTGGGCGGATGCAAACGCGCATATCAGGGCCAGGGCTGCAGACAATGCTGTCTTTTTCATTCAGGAAGGGTTTATTTGAACAGAAGAGGAGCGAAGTTGTTAAGGTAGATTCTCCAGTTTGACCAGGTGTGGCCTCCGCTGGACTCGAAGAAGATATGGTCAAGGCCGTTCTTTGTGAGTGTGGCGTCCAGAGTCTTGGAACCATCGTACAGGAAGTCAGAAGTTCCGCAGGCCAGGAAGTACAGTTTTACTCCTGCCTTCTTGAGAGCCTGGATCTGCTCGTCGTTGGCGGAGCCGGCTGCAGAAAGCGGGCATATATAGTCGAACAACTCCGGATAAAGGGTAGATGCAGTGATGGTATGTCCTCCGCCCATAGAAAGGCCCGCAATGGCCCTGGAGGCAGGTTTGGCAACTACTCTGTACTCTTTCTCGATGAACGGGACTATCTCTTCGCAAAGGCTTTTTACATAGGCGTTAGCAAGGGCGGGGTCGCGGAAATTGCGGCCTGACTCAGGAAGGCCAAGGGTGACGGCGGCCTGCTGCCCGGGATTGCCGTTGGGCATTACCACTATCATAGGCACGGCCTTGCCCTGCTGGATGAGGTTGTCCAGGATCTGCGCGGTGCGTCCCATGCTGGTCCAGGCCTCCTCGTCGCCTCCGGCTCCGTGGAGCAGGTACAGCACAGGGTACTTCTGCTTTGTGTTTTTCTCATATCCGTAAGGGGTATAGACGGTAAGGCGCCTGTTGATTCCCAATATCTTGCTGTCATACCACTTGTAACTTACGGTGCCCCTCTGGTCGGCCTCGAAATAATTAGCCGTAAGGTCTCCGGGTACCATAAGCATATTGAGATAGCGGGTTCCGTCCCTCTGTACCATATAGTTCTGAGGGTCGTTCACGGCCACTCCGTCCACTACGAAATTGTATGTATAGATGTCCGGCGAAGGAAGGTCTATGGTAACTGACCAAACGCCGTTCTCCTTTGTCATAGGGATGCCTCCCCTTTCGGTAATCCAGTTGCCGGAGAGGGTTACAACGGTAGCATAGTCGGCGGCCAGTCTGAATGTTACCTGTCCGTCAGCGATTTCCGGAGAGACTATTCTCTGGCGACCGCCGTTCTGGAAATTCTGCAACTCCTGTGCGGATGAGACAAATGCGCAGACCAGCAGGGCCGCAACAACTGTAAGGATCTTTTTCATAATGCAACTTGGTTATCTTTGTCTTTGCAATTTACAAATAATATTGTCTGAAACAATGTCGTATATTTGCAATATGGAAAACAAGTTATCTTACAAACTGGATATTCCCTGCTATATGTTCGACAACCGCTCGCTGCTGAGGGCCTCGTCATTTATGGACATAGCGCAGGAACTGGCCGTGCAAGGATCTTTCCAGCTTGGCTTCGCCGACAGGCAGCTGGCTCCCTACAATGTAGTTTGGATTCTTGCCAGAATGCACGTGAGGTTCAATTCAATCCCCCCTATGTACAGCAGCGCCACTGCCGAGACCTGGAGCCGGGGACAAGTGGGACTCTGTCATATTAGGGACTATAGATTATTGGGAGATAATGGAGAATCCCTGATAGACGGTACAAGTTCCTGGGTGCTGATGGAAAAGACCAAGAGAGCAATAGTACGGCCGAACAGCCTTGGAGAAGCCGTCGACTGCAATCCTCAGAATACGGAATTTGCAATAGAGGAGCCTGCTGAGCGCATTCTCCTCCCCAAGGACTTCCCCTTGGAAGCCGTATCAGAGCACCGCGTAATCTATTCTGACCTGGACTGCAACGGACACACAAACAACGCCAAGTACACAGTCTGGGCAATGGACAGCCTTCCTGCAGACCTGACGCTCAAACGCAACATAAAGGAAATAACCATCAACTTCAACCGCGAAGCTCTCTTCGGAGAGACAGTAACCCTGTACCACGGCCTGGACGGAGACAGTCACATTGTAGAAGGCCGCGCCGGAGATGCCCAGATATTCGTAAGCAAACTGATTTTCGATTAGACTATATGAAGGCTTTCAGGTTCTTGAGGCTGGCGGCAGCCACTCTGGTTATTACGTTGTGCCTTTGCGGCAGCGCATCGGCCCGCAGGTGGGTGACCACCTGGGCTACTGCGCAGCAGATAGCTGAGCCGCATAACAATCCGCCCATCCCACTTGCCGGAGAGACACTCAGGCAGATAGTCCAAGTTTCTATCGGAGGCTCTGAGATCAGGCTCAGGTTCTCCAACCGTTTCAGCCAGGAGGACCTCGAACTGGTACACGTGGATATTGCCGAGGCTCAGTCAGAAGGTGCCAGCCCAGATATCTTCCCCGACACATCCAAGTCTTTGACCTTCAACGGAAAAGAATCCATCACAATAAAGGCGGGAGAAGAAGTATTCAGCGACCCCGTCCGTTTCAGGCTCAAGGAAAGGATGAACGTGGCCATAACCATTACCTACGGAAAGGCTCCTGCAAACATAATCACAGGCCATCCGGGTTCCAGAACCACCTCATATTTTCTGGGGAAGAATACTACCACAGACCATTGGTACACCATTGAGAGCATCCAGGTGAAGGCAGGAAGAAAAGCCGGAGCCATAGCGGTACTCGGCGATTCCATAACCGACGGCCGCGGCACCACCACCAACGGACAGAACCGGTGGACAGACAACCTCTCCAAGAGGCTTCTCGCCAACTGGCGTACCCGCAAACTGAGCGTGCTCAACCTAGGTCTGGGAGGCAATTGCGTATTCCTCGAGGGCGGAAACGGCCCTGTCGCCAGAAGCCGCTACCAGCACGACCTCCTGGATATGGAGGGCGTGAAATACATAATCCTGTTCGAAGGCGTGAACGACCTCGGCACCTGCAAGGACGGAATGGCAACGGCCGAAGAACTCATCCTCACTTTCACTGAAATCACCAGCAAGGCCCACGCGCGGGGAATCAAGGTCATTGGGGCCACCGTGATGCCTTTCAAGCACAACCGCTACTACAACGAGAGCCGCGAGCAGGGCAGGCAGCGCCTGAACAATTGGATACGTACCGGCGGAGTGGTAGACGGCCTGATAGACTTCGACGCCGCTATGAGCGGAAAGGAAGAGCCAGACGCCCTCAATCCGATTTATCTCTTCGAGAACGACTGGCTCCACCCTAACGCGCAGGGCTATATGGTTATGGGCGACTGTATCGACCTTAACCTCTTCTAAAGGTTCTTGGGGCTGTAGACTGCATCCCACCAGGACGGGTCGTCCTGAAGCCATTTGGCGAACCAGGCCCAGATTGTCTCCTGCCACAGCAGACGCTTCTGGTAGTCCAGAATATGGTGGTTCTGGTCTTTTACAGCAACGAACGCCACTTCCTTGCCCAATCTCTGGAGAGCGGTGAAAAGTTGTATGCTCTCGGTGAACGGAACGTTGGTGTCAACGTCTCCGTGAACCAGAAGGATAGGAGTGTTTATCTTGTCTGCGCGGTACAGGGGGCTCTGGTCTACATAGAGTTCACGGTCAGACCAAGGGTAGGTGTTGGCCATTGAAACCTCGCTGTAAGAATATCCCCAATAACCGACTCCCCAGTAACTGGAGTGACCGCTGATACCCGCGTGTGAAACTGAGCAGGCGAAGATGTCGGTCACGGTCGGAAGGTATTCGGACATGAATCCACCGTAGGAGGCTCCGATACATCCTATTTTCTGCTCGTTAACGAATGGATGCTCCTTGCAGAACTGTTTGGTTCCTTCTATGATGTCCTGTGCGGGGCCGTCTCCGGCAGTGTTAACGTGTCTTGCAGACCACTCCTGGCCGAATCCGGTGGCGCCGCTGGGGCCTGCAACTACGTAAACCACGTATCCCAGGGCCGCATATGCGTGCTGCGGGTAACGGCTCTCGAAATTGCGGCTGGTAGGACTGCAGCCTCCGTAATAGTTGACAATCATAGGATACTTCTTGGACGGGTCGAAATCCGGCGGCAGATAGAAACGGCCGTATACAGTCTCGCCCTTGGAGTTCTTGAAGTTCCACTCCCTGCATTCTCCCAGGTCCACGTACTTGAGGATCACAGCGCTGAGATCGTCTTTGAGGACAGTTGCCTTGGACTTGGTGTCGTAGGTGTAAAGCCTGTCGGAATTGGAAGCGCCCTGGCCGTAATAGGCTATTACAGGAGAATCAGTTGCCAGAGCGAAGCTGTTCACGAGGTCTTCTTTTGTCTCTATCTGGGTTATCCTGCCGTTCTTGGGATTCAGGACGTAGAAACTGATGTAATCCCTGTTCTCTGCTGTGAAGTAAATCATTCCGTCGGCTTTGCTCCAGCGTGCAGAAGATACATTAGGATTGAAGTTCTT
>JAGCVB010000095.1 GCA_017962585.1 Bacteroidales bacterium | reverse complement strand
TCGCGGATCTTCTCCAGTTCGTCTTTCATCAGCACCACGCATTTCTGCATAGATGCGTGGTTTGCTTTTGATCCCGTGGTGTTGATCTCGCGGCCCATCTCCTGGATTATGAATCCCAGTTTCTTTCCCGGGTAGGGCTCGCTGTCTATGGTGTCTTTGTAGTATTTGCAGTGCTGGCGCAGGCGTATGCGCTCTTCGCTGATGTCCAGTTTCTCGAGGTAGAACACCAGGTCCTGCTCGAAGCGCTCTCTTTCCGGAGTGTTCTGCTTGAGGTCTTCGAATCCTTTGAGGATGCGCTCCCTTACGGCTGTTATGCGCTCGCTCTCGTACTTTTCCACTTCTTTGGAGAGTTCCAGGATTTTGTCTACGCGGCCGGTGACGTCGTTGTAAAGCACCCTGCCTTCGGTAGCCCTGTAATCATTTACGCTCTCAAGGCATTCGTCGAAGGCTTTTTCTACAAGCGGCCAGTTTTCGTCCGTTATAACGTCAGACTTCTGGGATTCGATGACATCAGGCATCTTCATAAGCACAGTGAGCATGATGGAAGCGCTCTCGGGGGAGAAGTGAAGCGAGTCCAGGTCCATTTCTTCCTTTGCGAAGTCTTTTAGCTGAGCCAGATACTGGTGTGCAATCTCCTTGTTGAACTGCTTTGCGCTGTAGCTTGCCTTGGGCTCCCAGGTGAGGAACACGTCGATGGTGCCCCGCTGGAGAGCGTCGGCAATTTTCTTCCTTACCATAAGGTCTTTCTCTTTGGGAAGGAGGAAGGTCTTGATGCATATGTCACAGCTTTTGCTGTTAAGGGTTCGTATTTCTACGGTCAGTTTTCCGTTTTCCAGATTGGCTTCGGACTTTCCGTAGCCGGTCATCGATTTTATCATCAGCGTCAGTTTTAGCAGGGCAAAAATAAGAATAATCCGTGCGAATTGCTATATTTGTTGGCTATAAAAAACGGTATTGATATGGAAGAGCAAAAAAAGCTTAATTTTTTGGAGGAAATAATAGAGGATGACCTCAAATCAGGCAAGGTCAGCAGCATTATGACCAGGTTCCCTCCGGAGCCCAACGGATATCTGCACCTCGGACACGCAAAGAGCCTTTGCATAAACTTCGGGCTTGCCCAGAAGTATGGTGGAAAGACCAACTTGCGCTATGACGACACCAATCCCACCAAAGAAGATACCGAATACGTAGACGCAATAAAGGAAGACATCCGCTGGATGGGATTCCAATGGGAGAACGAGCTCTATGCCTCCGACTATTTCGACCAGTTGTACGAGTGGGCTGAACAGCTCATAATGCGCGGCCTGGCCTATGTCGATGACGAGACCCAGGAAGAGATTTCCGCGCATCGCGGAACCGTAGAAACCCCCGGAGTAGAAAGCCCGTACCGCAACCGAAGCGTCGAGGAGAACCTGAAACTCTTCCGTGAGATGAAGGCCGGAAAATACGCCGACGGCGAAAAAGTCCTCCGCGCCAAGATAGACATGGCCCATCCCAACATGATGTTCCGCGATCCGCTCCTTTACCGTATCAAGCACGCCAGCCATCACCGCACCGGGGACAAGTGGTGCATCTATCCAATGTACGACTATACCCACGGCCAGTGCGATTCCATAGAGCACATCACCCATTCCATCTGCACCCTTGAGTTCGACGTGCACCGCCCCTTGTACGACTGGTTCATCCAGACTCTGGGCATCTTCCCCAGCCATCAGTACGAGTTCGCCCGCCTGAACCTCACCTACACCCTTATGAGCAAGCGCAAGCTGCTTGAACTGGTGCAGAAGGGCCTCGTAGCCGGATGGGACGATCCCCGCATGCCTACGCTTTGCGGAGTGCGCCGCCGCGGCTATACCGCCGAATCCCTCAAGATGTTCTGCGACAAGATAGGCGTGAGCAAGC
Organism: Bacteroidales bacterium; assembly: GCA_017962585.1. Classification (GTDB taxonomy): domain Bacteria; phylum Bacteroidota; class Bacteroidia; order Bacteroidales; family UBA932; genus Cryptobacteroides. The sequence continues at coordinate 25,519 of JAGCVB010000095.1, read as the reverse complement.
GCGACCAGCTTATGGACATCCAGTTGCTGGAGTGGTGCGTGCGCCAGGACCTGAACGCCAGGTCAAACCGTTATATGGTAGTGTCAGACGATCCCATAAAGATCACCCTCACCAACTGGCCCGAGGGCCTGGTAGAGTGGTACGACTGCCCTCTCAACCCTGCAGAACCTGAAGGGGCCTCAAGGAAGGTACCGTTCACCGGAGAACTGCTCATAGACAGGGCTGACTTCATGGAGGATGCCCCGCACAAGTTCTTCCGCCTGAAACCGGACGGGGAAGTGCGCCTGAAATACACATATATCATCAAGTGCAACGAGGTTGTAAAGGATGCTGACGGAAAGGTTGTCGAACTCAAGTGTACCTATGACCCTTCTACCAGGCCGGGAGGAGGCGAGTGGCGTTCCGTCAAGGGAACCATCCATTGGGTCAGCACCGCCTATATGAAAGAGGTGGAACTGCGCAACTACGACCGTCTTTTCACCCTTGCAGACATGAGCCAGGTTCCGGAAGACAAGGATTATAAGGACTTCCTTAACCCTGATTCACTGATAGTTGCAAAGGGATATGCCGAGCCCGCCCTCCTCGATGACAACTCAGGCTTGGCAGTTCAGTTCGAGAGAGTGGGCTATTACATAAAAGACAAGGACGGCACTCCTGAACACCCCGTATTCAACAAAACGGTGGCTTTGAAAGATTCTTACAAACCGCAATAGGAATTTTTAAATATTTCTTCAAAAGTCGGTTAATTTTTTATTAATCGGCTTTTATTATATTAAAATATTTATTAGATTTGCTATACCTAAATCTAATAACGCAAATTATGTCCAAATCTTTTCTCTCTGAACCAGGTAGTAAGTCCTCAGTTTTGAAAAGGCAGATACTTAGCCTATATCTCTTGAATGACAGTTATTCTATTGCCGATATCTCTGACGAGATTGGAATATCCATTCCTACGTCAACTAAACTTGTGCAGGAACTCATAGCGGAGGGTTTTCTGCAGGATATGGGAAAACAGGGCACCACAGGAGGCCGCCGTCCCAGCATCTATGGCCTGAATCCCGAGGCCGGTTATTTCGTTGGAGTAGACGTAGCCCGCCAGCACATACATATTGCCATTACTGATTTCAAGGGCAACTTGAAATCCTTCGTACAGGACATAGAGTTCGTGCTTCAGTCCAATGCAGATTCCTTCAAGCTGATATGCGGGATGGTCAAAGACATCACCGCCAAGCAGGGAATAGCCTGGGAGGATGTGCTTGGAGTGGGCGTAAGCCTTTCCGGAAGGGTTAATCCTGAAGAAGGATACAGCCTCACCTATTTCGTAAGGGACGATCTCCCTCTCAAGGCTATCTTCCAGAATGAACTCAAAGTTCCCGTAAACATAGAGAATGACTCCAGGGCGATGACCTTCGGCGAGTACCTCTATGACGAGGAGGCCCGCCACGAAGAAAACATGCTTTTCATAAACCTCAGCTGGGGCCTCGGAATGGGTCTGATCCTGGACGGAAAACTGTATTACGGAAAGTCCGGATTCTCGGGAGAGATAGGCCATTTCCCTCTTCTGGACAATGACAAGATATGCCGCTGCGGCAAGATAGGATGTTTGGAGACCGGTGCTTCAGGCTCGGCCCTCCACAGGATAATAATTGATGAACTTGAAGCCGGAAAGGCTTCCGGCCTGGCCCCCAAGTACCATTCCGGAAAGGGCATAACCCTTGAGGACATCCTCAATGCCATAAAGGAAGAGGATGTCCTTAGCATAGACGCCATAGGCCGCGTGGGCGAGGCTCTGGGAAGAGGTATCGCAGGTCTTATCAATATATTCAACCCCGGCCTTGTGGTAATAGGAGGACGCCTGATTGTCGGAGGAGACTATCTCATGTTTCCTATCAAGACCGCCGTCAAGAAGCAGTCGCTCAATAAGGTAAGTTCGGATACGGTCATACGTTTCTCCAAACTGGGCAGGAAGGCCGCCGGAATAGGTGACTGCCTTATTGCACGCAGTAAGTTCTTAGGTTTGATGAAGTAGAAGTCATGAAAAAGAAAAAAGTATTCACTATTAAATTCAAGTTGATACTGAGCCTAAGCGCAATAGCCATAATGCTGCTGGCGTCCGGTCTCATTTCGTATATAGAGTACAAGAGAATGAACGACCGGCTGTCAGTGCGCATAGCCCAAGATATTAAGAACATAAACCTGGCCCAGAACCTTGAGGAGGTAAGCGCCGCTTACAATCTAGAGATACTGAAAGTGATAGGGGACGAGTCCGTCACTCAGCTGCCTATGTTCAACAGCCAGTCATTCATCGAGAAAGTTGGCGAACTGCCGTCCTCTGACAAGGTCCTCACAGCCTTCCACGAGTATATGGCGGAATCCAACGAGTTGCAGGACGTGATTCTTTCAGATTTCGTGAATACCCGAGACTGGTACTTCGACGAACTGCAGCCCAAATACAACGCCCTGAACAACGCCATAGACGATATGAGCGCGCGTATTTACAAAGACCTTTCGGAGAACTCCGAGGCCTATGACGCAGGGCTCAACAGGAGCGTGGTGCCTATGATAGTTGCCGTGGGAGGAGGCATGCTCCTGATTCTCATGCTGCTGTTCTTCCTGCTGACCCTCTATGTCAACCCCATCTACAAGATGTTGGACGGCCTTAAGAACTACAGGACTTTCAACAAGAAATATACATACGATTTTGACGGTGACGACCAGTTGAAGGACCTCAATACCGGCATATCTGAAATTATTGCCGACAACCAGCAACTGCGCAAGCGGCTCACAGCCCTGAGGAATTCGATAAACCAGCAAGATGAACGTTAAGGCAATCAGCAGGAACGTAGGATATGCGCTGCTGGTCAGCGCATTGTTTATGTTCCTGTCCATACTGGTTTCCCTGCACGACAAGGACGAAGCCCTGGTTCCGCTGCTGATAAGTTTTATCCTGACTTTCACCATCGGAATCTTCCCGTTCATCTTCGTCCACAAGAATTATGTCATCTCCCTAAAGGACGGATTTCTAATAATCACGCTCTCCTGGCTTATGTCTTTCGTGTTCGGGATGCTGCCTTATGCATTGTGGGGCGGCCCGTTCACCCTGGCCAACGCCTGGTTCGAGAGCGTGTCCGGTTTCACAACCACAGGCGCTACTATCCTGGTAGACATAGAGGCCCTGCCCCGGAGCCTGCTTTTCTGGAGGAGTTCGACTCACTTCATAGGGGGCTTGGGAGTCGTTGTCTTCCTGCTTCTGATTCTTCCTAACGCAAGTCCCATCAGGTCCCGTCTTACAAGTATGGAACTATCTTCTCTTTCCAAGGGAGGATACCAGACCAGGGCCAACAAGACCACCAACATATTCGCATATGTGTTCCTGAGCCTGCTTGTGTTGGCTTTCATCTGCTTCCTGATAGTCGGGATGAAACCGTTCGACGCCATCTGCCACGCCTTCAGCGTCTGCGCTACGGGAGGCTTCAGCACAAAGAACCTTTCGATAGGCGGATTCGACTCCCTCGGGGTGGAAATAGTCACGGAAGTGTTCCTGCTGCTGGCGTCCATCCATTTCGGCAGCCTCTTCCTGGCTGTAGTGAACAGATCGCTTGCGCCGCTGAACAATCCTGTCCTCAAGACATATCTTACAGCAGTATTTACCTTGGGCCTTCTTCTGTCGCTTTCTCTCAAGATGCAGGATCCATCACTAAGTTATGCAACTGCTTTCAGATATGGGTACTTCCAAACTTTGAGTACAGTGTCCACATCCGGCTTTGCAATAGTGGACAACCTCAACTGGGGGTTCATACCCAATTATCTGCTGATGCTGCTGGCCATAATGTGCGGTTGTGCAGGTTCCACCAGCGGCGGACTCAAAGTGGACCGGATGATGGTGCTTTTTAAAAGCATAGTTTATCACGTGGGCAAGGCAATTAACCCTTCCGCCATAAGTGAGGTTCGTCTCGGCAAGTACATAATGAAAGAAGAAACTGTGTATCCTCACGTGCTGTATCTGAATTTGTATTTCTCTGCCCTGATCATTTCTGTGCTGCTTGCGGCGCTAACCGGCCTTAGCGGGGAATATGCTTTTGCGGGATCCCTGTCTTCACTTACCAACGTGGGCCCGGCCATAGGCAAGATGGGTACTATGGGCAACTTCGACTGGGTGCCTGATTCTGCGAAACTTCTCTTCACCTTCGATATGTTCCTGGGACGTGTAGAAATCATCCCTGTCCTCGCAGTAATAGGAATGGCCTTGAATCTTGACAAAAAGCTTTAGAGGTGGACAGGCGGGATTTCTTGTACAAAGATTTCATAAAGAGACTTAAGGTAGAGCCGACCCCGTGCCAGGATTCGCTGCTGCGGGACATTGCCGCATTCATAACAGGGGACGATGCTGACATAATGGTGGTCAACGGCTATGCCGGAACAGGAAAGACCACTGCAATAGCCGCAGTGGTTGATTCCCTGGTTTCAATGAAGGTTAAATGCCGTCTTATGGCACCTACGGGCCGTGCCGCCAAGGTCCTGTCACAATATACGGGAAAGCCGGCCTGCACCGTGCACAAAGGCATATATAAGCAGAAATCCGTAGTGAGTGACGGCCTCGGGCAGTTCTCCCTGGATTTCAACAAGAACAAGGATACCCTCTTCGTGGTCGACGAAGTGTCCCTGATAGGGACTGATGCGGCCGATAGGCAGGCGGGCGTGATGTTCGGATCAGGCAACCTTCTGGAAGACCTTGTGAATTACGTCCGCGCCGGTTCTGACTGCAGGCTCATCCTGATAGGGGATTCCGCGCAGCTGCCTCCCGTGGGGCTGGACAGCAGCCCTGCGCTCTCCCACGGTTATATGGACGGCTTCTCGGGCGTGACTTACGCCACCCTTACCACGGTTACGCGTCAGCAGAGGGAATCCGGCATCCTGCATAATGCAACGATGCTTCGCGAGATGATATCCGCCGAGAGCGAGCCCTGCGCCATAAAACTGGACCTGGAAGGCTTCGACGACATCTGCAGGGTGTCCGGGAGCGAACTGATAGACACTCTGACCGACGCATACTCCAAGTACGGAGACGACGGCTGCATAGTGCTGTGCAGGTCGAACAAGATGGCCATACGCTACAACCTGGGCATACGCTCTATGGTGGAGTTCAAGGAAGACCGCCTTGTCCGCGGGGAGAAACTGATGATAGTGAAGAACAGCTATCAGTTTCTGGAAGACATTCCGGAGATGGATTACATAGCCAACGGCGACATCGCCAGGCTGATAAGCATAAAAGGATTCGAAGAGCGCTACGGACTCCACTTTGCACAGGCCGTGCTGGAATTCCCGGATTACGACGACGTACAGATAAGCGCCAAGGTATGCCTGGACACTCTTGAATCCGAATCGGCGTCCCTGACCTATGAGCAGCAGAATGCCCTTTATCAGGGTGTAGACCAGGATTATTCCCATATCAAGGGCCGCAAGAAGAGGTACGAGGCTGTCAGGGAAGACCCCTATTTCAATGCACTGCAGCTGAAATACGCCTCGGCCATAACCTGCCACAAATCCCAGGGCGGACAGTGGGACTGCGTATTCATAGATTGCCCCTTCTGGCAGCCGGAACAGACCCTGGACGACCTCAAATGGCTCTACACTGCTCTTTCAAGAGCCGTAAAAAAAGTGTATCTTGTGAACTTCAACGACAGATTCTTCATATGAGAAAGACATTATTGTCAATAATAGCGGTTCTGGCTGCCATCGCCGTGCAGGCGCAGGAATTCCAGACTATTCCTGTAAGGTGGAAGTGGGTTAGCGACAGGGAAGTCGTATTCAGCACTTCTCCCGTTTATGCCGATACCGCCACCTTCAGCGTCAGCCTGCCGTATTTCAGGATTACCCAGGGAGTGCACGCTCCGGACAAGTATTCAGAGTTTCCGGTGCAGCCGGAAGGCGCAGTCAACCTGACGTATTCTCCCGATTCCACCAAGCTGGCCTTCACCCGCGACAACGACCTTTACGTGGTAGACTGCACCACCGGGGCAGAAACCCGGCTCACGCGCGACGGCTCGGACATAATCTTCAACGGATACGCCTCCTGGGTGTACTACGAGGAGATTCTCGGCCGCGCCTCCAGGTACAAGGCGTTCTGGTGGTCTCCGGACTCAAAGAAGATAGGCTTCTACCGTTTTGACAATTCCAAGGTGCCAATGTTCCCCATCTACTCTCCCAAGGGGCAGGACGGCGTCCTGAGGCAGACCCGTTATCCAAAAGCGGGGGAGGATAACCCCGAGGTAAAGATTGGCATTGTGGATATTGACAACCCTACCAGGATTGTATGGGCTGACTTCGACCCGTCCGAAGACCAGTATTTCGGAATACCTTTCTGGGGACCTGACAGCAAGGATTTCTACATTGCCCGCGAACCTCGCGTGCAGAACACCATCGACCTATATGCAGTAAATGCCGGGGACGGATCCAAGAGGCCCATCTATCACGAGACATACAAGACCTGGCTCAACTGGTTCGAAGGAGTGATCTTTACCGACAGCGGCCTATATATGAGCCGCGAGTTCGAGACCGGATGGCAGCAGATATACTTCCTCTCATATGACGGAAAGGAATTCCGCAGGTTGACCGACGGCCCCAACTGGGACGTCTCCCTGGTAAGGGTGGACGAGAAGAAGGGCGACGTCTATTTCCTGGCCCGCAGGGACGCCACAACCAGGTTCACCCTGTACAAGGTGGACAAGGAGGGGCAGATTTTTGCTCTGACAGACCCTGACCTGAACGTGTCGTCTGTAAGTTTCTCCCCGGACGGGAAGTTCTTCGTCTGCAGCGTATCGTCATTCACCGTTCCGGACCAACTGTGGATCTACGAGACGGCGCGCGCGCCGCAGGCCTGGAAGGCCCGCAAGCAGGCGCAGGTGCCCGGCCGCCGCAACGATGCAAGGGCGGCCCGCAGCGCCTTCAAGGTGGCGGATTCGGCCGGACCTGATTTCGATCCTTCCAAGTATGCACTGGCCAGTACAATCAGCATCCCGGCTTCTGACGGGCTTATGATGAAGGCCTACATAGTTTATCCGCTTACATTCGACCCTTCCCGCAAATATCCCGTACACGCTGAGATTTACGGAGGCCCGGATACAAAATACGTAACAGAACGCTGGAGGGCGCCCAGCGCCAAGAACCAATGGTGGAGCCAGAACGACATCATACATATAACCTTCGACGTCAGGGCTTCCGGCCACAACGGACGGGCAGGCGTGGACCAGATATACAGGAATCTCACCAAGACGCCTGTCGAGGATGCCGTAACCTGGGCCAATTACCTCAAGAGCCTGCCGTATGTACAGGGCGACAAGATTGGCATAGAGGGCTTCTCTTTCGGCGGTACCATGACCACTATGCTCCTGCTTGAGCACAGCGATTCATTCTGCTGCGGAATTGCCGGCGGAGGAGTGTATGACTGGAAACTGTACGACACCCATTACACCGAGAGGTTTATGGATACTCCTCAGCGCAATCCGGATGGATACAGTGACGCCAGCGCCATCAATCACGCCGAGTCTATGACCTCGGGAGTGTTGAAACTGACTCACGGCACCGGGGACGACAACGTTCATTTCCAGAACACCCTGCAGATGATAACGGCCCTGCAGGACAAGGGCAAGCAGTTTGAACTGATGATCTATCCCGACGGTATGCACGGCTATTCAGGTGCACAGGGAGAACATTCCTGGGAGGCTGACAAACTGTTCTGGCTCAGGAATTTGAAATGATGAGATAACGCCCGGCGGGCGCGTCGCCCCAGGCTATCTCCACTCCGAATATATGGGCTTCGCCACCTTCGGCGCAGCCCATTTTCTTTCGCAGGACGGAACTGTCCATAGGGATGTTCCTGGCCGTGACCCCGCATTTAGGGTACTCCTTGCCGGTACGTTTCATTTCCGCGCTGTTAAGCGGCCTTATATCGCTGACCGGCCAATACTTCCCGAATGGTGCTGCGTCTGTGTCAGGGGCTTCGCAGAAGTACAGATGAGTTGAAGGCGCCAGTTTGGCCATTCCGAACTTCCGGGACATCAGTTTGAAGGCGCCTGCCTTCATTGCGGCGCTGCCGGGCACGAACAGCCAGCCGTAGTTCTTCCCGGATTCTGGAAATATTGCGCAGCAGGCGCGTTCTTCCGAAGGGAAGAATTCGAGGCGTCCGCCGCCGTTGTCAAGAATAGTCTTGGGCTCGCCTGAAAAGCCCTTTTCCAGGATGCATAGAAGTTCCTTGCATTCGCCTTCAGCCCCAATTATACAGACTTCACGCACGCAGCCAAGGCGGCTGCAGACCATTGCGGCGTCTGCCATAGGGGAGAGTTTGAGCATTATGCGGGGGCAGATTGCAAGCAGTTCGTCCTTGAGGGCGGTGATGTCGGGGGAGCAGTCTTCAAGCAGGAAGACTTTCTTGCCGGAGGCGCCGCGGCGGGCGGGGTCCAGGTAGATGAGGTCGGGTTTGAAGCCGTCAAGCAGCGCCGCGGCGCCTCCGGGCCTGAGTTCCCGGTTGCTGAAAATGACGTCAGGCATCCCCAGCAGCGGGAAATTGTGCCGTGCGGCCTGGAACAGAGCCTCGTCCCGCTCGTTATACAGGACCTGGCAGCCAGCCTGGCAGAACGCCCAGGAGTCTACGCCCAGGCCTCCGGTCAGATCTGCCACGCGCCCCTGCGGCCCCGCCAATCCGGCCGCTATGCGCGCCTTGCGCAGGGCCGTGTCGGAAGAGCTGCACTGCTCTGCTGAAAGCCTTGACGGCCAGATAATTCCGGGGACCGAGGCCCACTGCGGAACCTTGGCGTCCATACGGGTCGCCTCTTTTTCTGCCAAGTTTTTCAGTATGTCCGCGAAACTGCCTTTCATTCTTTGTTACAAAGATAAAAATGCTTATATTGTAAGAGTGTAATTAATTCGAGAAAATGAAAGATTTTGTCTATTACGCTCCAACCGAAGTGGTCTTCGGAGAGCATTCGGAAGATAAAACCGCCTGTTTGGTAAAGAAGTATGGCGGCAATAAAGTACTTGTCCATTACGGAGGCGGAAGCGTCAAGAAATCCGGCCTTTTGGACAAGGTTTGCACCCAACTCAAGGAAGCCGGCGTAGATGCTGTCCTCCTGGGAGGAGTAGTGCCCAACCCCCGACTTTCACTGGTGCATCAGGGAATAGACCTGTGCCGTAAGGAGGGCGTCGACTTCATCCTGGCCGTGGGAGGCGGAAGCGTGATAGACTCGGCAAAGGCCATCGCGTACGGAGTTCCCTATGACGGGGACGTGTGGGACGTATATCTGAGAAAGTATAGCCCCGACAAGGCCCTTCCCATAGGCTGCGTACTCACCATCCCTGCAGCAGGAAGCGAAATGAGCGATTCCAGCGTAATCACAAACGAAGAAGGCTGGGTAAAACTGGGCTATTCCAACAACGTGTGCCGCGCAAAGTTCGCCATAATGAACCCCTGCCGCACCTTCACGCTGCCTCCATACCAGACAGCGGCCGGCGTCACCGACATCATGATGCACACAATGGAAAGATACTTCACCCAGGACGATGAGATGAACCTCACAACAGAACTGGCCGAGGCACTTCTCCGTACCATGAAGGAAAGCGTATTCCCCGTGCTCGAGAATCCCTGCGACTACCGCCACCGCGCCCAGATAATGTGGGGCGGAAGCCTCGCCCACAACGACCTTACAGGCTGCGGAGTCACCGGAGACTGGGCCACCCACGAAATCGGACACGAACTTAGCGGCCTGTTCAACGCCACCCACGGCGCCAGCCTCGCCGCCATCTGGCCAAGTTGGGCAAGGTACGTCTACAAAGAGAACGTAAGCCGTTTCGTGCGCTTCGCCGTAAAGGTTATGGACATCCCCAACGATTATACAGACCCTGAAGGCACCGCCATCAAGGGAATAGAGGCTATGGAGAGGTTCTACCATCACATAGGAATGCCCATCAACATAAAGGAACTCATCGGCAGGGAAGTGACGGACGAAGAAATAAAGGAAATGACCCGCAAGTGCACCCGTAACTACACCTCCACCCAAGGAGCCTTCAAGGTTCTGAAGGCCGAGGACATCGAGGCAATCTACAAACTTGCGAGAGGATAATATACTGAACTTAAATAGGAAACTGAACGATTATGGCAAATTATCTGGATGTTGCAAACAGCTGGCTGTCGGGAGACTTCGACCCGCAGACCAAGACCAGGATCATAGAACTGAGAAACAATGACCCGGCAGGCTTCGAAGATGCTTTCTACAGGAATCTGGAATTCGGTACCGGCGGCCTTCGCGGCATAATGGGCGTGGGCACCAACCGTATGAACAAGTACACCGTGGGAATGGCCACGCAGGGCCTCGCCAATTACATTCTGTCACACGTAAACCAGGAGAAGATAAGCGTATGCATCTCTTACGACAGCAGGAACAATTCCAAGGAATTCGCCCGCATCACGGCTGACGTGATGTCCGCCAACGGGATTGACGTGTATATCTTCGACAACATCCGCCCCACTCCTGAACTCAGTTACGCCATCCGCCTCAAGGGAGCAACCGCCGGCATTATGATTACTGCCTCCCACAATCCCAAGGAGTACAACGGATACAAGGTGTTCTGGAGCGATGGAGGTCAGATCACGGCTCCCGTAGATGCCGACATAGTGGCCGAGGTGGCAAAGATCACAGACCCTTCTATGGTAAAGTTCGAGCGCGGCCTCCGCTGCGGAGAACTCAACATTATGGGTAAGGAAGTGGACGAGCAGTACCTTAAGGACATCCTGTCCCTGACTCTCAGTCCCGAGGCCTGCGCAAGGCATAAGGACCTCAAGTTCGTCTATACTCCGCTTCACGGCTGCGGCGTCCGCCTTGTGCCCGAGTGCCTGGCCCGTCTCGGATTCGACAATGTCTTCCATGTTCCCGAGCAGGATATCAGTGACGGAGATTTCCCCACGGTGGCTTCTCCCAACCCTGAAGAGCACGCTGCCCTTACTATGGCAATTGCAGTGGCAGAGAAGGAAAATGCCGACATAGTGATGGCTACCGACCCTGACGCGGACCGTATGGGCATTGCCGTACGCGACAATGACGGCAACATGACCCTGTTCAACGGCAACCAGACCGCCTCTATGCTTACCTACTACATCCTTTCCCGCTGGAAAGAACTGGGTAAGCTGCAGGGCAACAAATACGTGGTCAAGACAATCGTCACCACTGAGTTGATAAAGGAAATCTGCGATTCGTTCGGAGTTCCCGTATACAATGTCCTTACCGGATTCAAGTACATTGCCGAGGTCGTAAAGCGCAACGAGGACAGCGGAGAGTTCATCTGCGGCGGAGAGGAGAGTTACGGCTTCAACGTAGGTCAGTTCGTGCGCGACAAGGACGCGCAGATAGCCTGCAGCATGGTTGCGGAATGCGCCGCCTGGGCTGCCGACCAGGGAATGACCCTGTATCAGCTTATGCAGAAGATTTACAAGCAGTACGGCTACCGCAAGGAGGCTCTCACCTCTCTCGTGCGCAAGGGAAAGTCGGGCGCCGAGGAGATCCAGCAGATAATGGCCGATATGCGCAGCAATCCGCCTGCAGAACTGTGCGGAAGCAAGGTTACCAAGGTTATAGATTATCTTGAGCCCGAGAAGACGGGACAGCCCAAGAGCAACGTGCTGCAGTTCTTTGACGAGGCAGGCGACGTGGTGAGCGTGCGTCCCTCCGGAACGGAGCCAAAGATCAAGTTCTACTTCGGAGCCAAGGGCGACGACGCCGACGAGAAGATAGCGGCGCTCGCGCACCAGTTTATCAAGCCGCAGTCATAGCATTTGGGATTGCGCGCCGTGCACACGTAACGGCCGTGGAGGATAAGCCAGTGATGAGACCTGGCCCGGAGATGCTCCGGGATGTGTCTCTCCAGGTCCTTCTCCACGGCCGTCGGCGTCTTGCCGTTGCTCAGACCAAGCCTGTGCGCCACCCTGAACACGTGGGTGTCCACGGCAATCACCGGCTTGTCGTATATTATGGAGGCTATGACGTTGGCTGTCTTGCGCCCGACTCCCGGGAGGGACATCAGGTCGTCTATGTCAGAGGGGACTTCTCCTCCGAAGTCATTCATCAGTTTGTCCGCCATCGCTATAAGGTGACGGGCTTTGCTGTTGGGGTAGGAGACTGACTTTATGAGGGCGAGGACATCCTCGAATGAAGCCTTGCTGAGGGTCTCGGGATTGGGATAGCGCTGGAAAAGGGGAGGGACGGTGGCGTTCACCCTTCTGTCGGTGCAATGCGCGGACAGTATCACCGCCACAAGCAATTCGTACGGGTTGCTGTAGTGGAGTTCGGTTTCCGCCAGGGGCATGTTCTCCTGGAAGTAGCCTATTATATGGTGGAAACGGTCTTTGCGGTTCATCAGACGGTAAGGGCCAGGTCTATCTTCTCTTCCTTACGGCTCTCGTGGCAGTGCTCGTTCTTGCAGACGAAGATTCTGCCGGGATATTTCTCGAATATACCCCTGTTGTGGGTGACCATCACTATTGCGGTGCCCTTCTCCTTGTTGATTCCGGTGAGCAGCTGCATAATGCCGTCTGCGGTCTCGTTGTCAAGGTTGCCGGTGGGTTCGTCGGCTATGATCACCTTGGGGGAGTTCAGAAGGGAGCGGGCTATGGCAATGCGCTGCTGCTCTCCTCCGGACAGTTGATGCGGCATCTTGTGGGCCTTTGTCTGCATTCCCACGGACAGCAGCACCTCTTCTATGCGCTTGTCTATCTCCACATTGTTCTTCCACCCCGTGGCCTTGAGCACAAACTCCAGGTTGTCGTATACGCTCCTGTCCATCAGAAGCTGGAAATCCTGGAATACGACACCCATCTTGCGGCGCAGCATAGGGATGTCTTTCTCCTTGATTCCCACCAGGTTGAATCCGCATACTTCACCTGTTCCGCTGTTGAGCGGATTCTCGGCTATTATGGTACGGATTATGGATGTCTTTCCTGTGCCGACCTTTCCGACGATATATACGAAATCAGACTCGTAGACGTCCATGTCGAGGTCGAAGATGACCACTTCCTCGCCATTTATTATGTTAGCATCGTGTATGGAAATAAGAGGCGCATTTTTCATACTGAAAGGGCGTATTTTTTAGTTCAGAAACATACAAATATAGCAGAAAAATGAGTAAATTTGTTTCCTATATAGAATAAAAATTATGAGATTGAAATTCATAGCCGCAGCCCTGGCCGCACTCCTTCTGGGAGGATGGCAGGCAAGCGCTTCCCAAACGAGTCCGGGAAAGACATTCAAGGATGCCGTAACCCTTTATGAAAGAGGACTTTATGCTCAGGCAAGGAGCATATTCGAAGACCTCTCCAGACAAGAGCCGGATGTTTTGGCAGACGGATATATAGTTTTGTGCGCCCTCCAGACCAAGGCGGCCGGATATGAAAGCCTCCTTTCGGACTACGAGAGCCGTTACATCGAATCCACCCTCACCCCCGAAATCAACTACCTGTACGGAAACATCCTCTTTGACGAGGGATCCTACGCGGCTGCCGCACAAAGGTATGCGGACGTGCCCTCCATATCCCTGGACCGCAGGGAGCGTACGGAACTCCTTTTCAAGAAGGCATATTGCGACTACGGTACCGGCAATTACTCCCAGGCTTTGCAGAAGTTCCACGAACTGGAGCAGATGCCATATTCAGACTACACCTCTCCCAGCCGCTATTCTATCGGCTACATAGAGTACAACAACAATAACTTCGAGGAGGCCTACAACTGGTTCTCCAAGTGCCTCAATGACGACAGGTTCGCCCTCAACGCCCGCTATTACATGCTGGAGTGCCGCTTCATGCAGAAAGACTACCGCTACGTGATAGAGAACGGCGACGCAGTATATGCCGAGAGCCCCCTTGAGCGCAAGCCCCACCTTTCCCGCATCCTTTCAGAATCATACCTGGTTATGGGCAATGCCGGAAAGGCCAAGGAGTACTACGACGCCAACGCCATCTCCAACGCCACTATGTCCCGTTCTGATTACTTCTATGCGGGATCTCTCCAGTACGCGTTGGGCAACTATCAGGACGCCATCGACAACTTCTCGATGATGACTATGCGCACCGACTCCCTGGGCCAGATAGCCAACTACCAGATGGGTTATTCCTACATCCAGACCAAGGACAAGGTAAAGGCCCTGGCTTCTTTCGAGCAGGCAGCAGCCCAGACATACGACAAGGACATCCAGCAGGATTCCTACTTCAATTACGCCAAGCTTGCCTTCGACATCAACCACGACACCTCCGCCTTCAAGGAGTTCCTGAGCAAGTTCCCCGAGAGCGGCAAGCAGGACCTCTTCTACAACTACATTGCGCTGGGTTCCCTGGCAAACCAGGATTACGCCGCCGCGGTGGACGCCTATGACCACATAGAGTATCTCGACCCCGACATGCGCAACAACTACATGAAGGCCAATTACCTGCGTGCGCGTCAGCTCATAGCGAGCGGAGCGTATAAAGACGCCATCTCCTGCCTCAGGGCTGCCACGTTCTTTACAGACAAGCAGGACAACTTCAACAAGCTGGCCCGTTACTGGCTGGCCCAGTCCTACTACTATACCGACGACTACAACTCCGCCATAGAGATCCTCAACGACCTTTACAACCTTTCGGCCCTGGAGAACCAGGACGAGGGCAAGATGATACCTTACGACCTGGCCTACGCGTACTTCCAGAAATCAGATTACGCCAACGCCGCCAAGTGGTTCGACAAGTTCATAGACTCCCGCAACGGAACCAACCGCCTGGACGCCCTGGTGCGCAGGGCGGACTGCGACTTCCTCCGCAGGGACTATCGCAACGCCATCAACTCCTACCAGAAGGCCATGACGGAGTTCCCCGACGTCAACTACGTTTATCCGTACTACCAGAAGGGACTCGCGCAGGGCCTGAACGGAGACAACAACGCCAAGATCAACACCCTTAACCAGGTGACCAGCGCGTCACCGTCGTCTCCTTTCTACTCGGAGGCGCTGTATGAACTGGGACGTTCCTACGTGACCGCGCGCAACGACAACCGCGCAATGGAGTGCTTCTCCCTGCTCAGGGACAAGTCCCGCGACAGCACCTTCATCGCCGCCGCCCTCATAGAGATGGGTATGATCTACCGCAACAGGGCGGACTATGACAAGGCGCTGGAACTCTACAAGGAGGTTGTAGAGAAGATGCCGGGCAGTTCTTCTTCAGAAGACGCGCTGCTGGCCATAGAGTCAATCTATCAGACAAAGGGAGAGCCTGACAAGTACATCCTGTACCTGGCTGGTCTGGGCAATCCTTCCCTCACCAAGACAGAATCTGAGACGGAGATGCTCTACTTCAACTCTGCCGAGCAGATATTCCTTTCAGAGAACTACGAGAAGGCCATCACCTCCCTTGACAAGTACCTCACCCAGTACCCTCAGGGAAGCAAGAGGCACCAGGCCAACTTCTATATGGCCGAGAGTTACAAGAACCTGGGGCGCAAGGAGAAAGCCCTGGATTACTACAAGAAGGTCGCTGACGCTTCCGTCTCAGACTCCTTCACGGAGGCGGCCATCCTCAATTTCTCCGACATCTCCTACGAACTGGAGAAATACAACGACGCCTTCGAGGCATACAGCTCACTGCTGAGCGTGGCCAAACTTGACAACAACATCAAGACCGCTCACGTGGGAATGATGCGCTCGGCTTACAAGGCCAAGAATTACGCCGGCGCAATCCGCTGCGCAGACGCCCTGACTGCCGCATACCAGGATGCCGAACTCACCAGGGAGGCCCAGTACGTAAAGGCCAAGTCCTATCTGGAATCTTCCCAGAGGGACAATGCATATCAGCTGTTCCGTCAGCTGGCCCAGCAGCCCTCCACCAACGAAGGCGCCGAGGCTGCCTACATGATCATAGAAGACCTGTACAACAGGGGAGACTTCGCAGCAGTTCCCGACCAGGTATACGCCTTCGCAGAGAAGGCTCCGGGCCAGGGCTACTGGCTTGCCAAGTCCTACATAATCCTTGGCGACTCCTTCGCAGAGCAGGAGAACTACCGCCAGGCAAGGGCTACCTTCGAGAGCGTGCTCAACGGATACAAACCTGCTCCTGGAAAGACATCCGACGATGTCACCGAGGGTGTAAGGATGCGTTTGGAAAAACTTGACCAGTTAACTCAGTAGAAGATTATGAAAAAGTATATAAGCATAGCAGTCTTCCTGTCAATGGGCCTCGCCGCCGCGGCTCAGACTTTCAATCCTACCGTAGTGGTGACCAACGACTACGAAGGCAAGACTATGGAGGCCCACAAGAAAGACCTCCCGATGAGCGTCCCCGACTCCCTCAACAGGTTCGACCTGACGTTCGACTACTCTGTCTTCGACCAACCCTACAAGGGAGCCTACGAGTTCGAGCCATACGCAATGGACATCCGTCCGCAGGCGGCTCCCAAGGCCAACAAGATACTTTACATAAATGCGGGTGCAGGTTATACACTTCATCCTGAACTGGACATAATTTTCAGCCCCAGGCTCAAGAAGAACTTCCAGTTCTCGGTATATGACAAGCTGCGTGGTTTCTGGGGCCCCTATTTCGGCAGCGCCTTCAACAAGGACCTGGAGACCGGAGCCTACAACCTGGTACGCGCCGAATCCTTCAGCGGACACGATTTCCGCAACCAGGCCGGTCTTGACCTGCTGTACGACAATTCCCGCACTTCAATGTTCCTGAAAGCCGATTTCAGGACCATAACCAACTCGGACAACATAGAAAGCCGCCTGTACAATGCGGCAGACATATATGCCGGAATAAGTTCCACCACCACCTCCCAATGGGATTACAACGCCGGAGTGGGCTTCACATACGGATGGGACCAGATACACAACGGAGATGAATGGCGCCTTCTCAGCGAGATCGACGCCTCTCTCACAGGAGCCGCTCATTACGAACTTTTCAATTCGATGCGCGTAGGCGGAGAAATCGGATTCAATTACGTATCCACCGCTGACAACAACTCCAACATACTCAATTGCGGCGCAGCAGAGATATATGCCATCCCTCAGTTCATCTGGGAGTACAGCCGCTCATATCTGAAAGTGGGTCTCAAGATGGCTTACCTGTTCTCTTTCGACCACCCCAATAAGGGCGATGACAAGGAGGCGTTCCGCAATTTCAAGCATCCTTCCGGATTCTTGTTCCCGGACGTGGAGTTCACATACCAGCTTATAGAACGCAAACTTGACGCATTCGTGAAGGTGACCGGAGGAAACAGCCTTGGCGCCTACGGACAGCTGGTGGAGAGCAACCGCTTCTTCAAGCCTACATACTTCCTGCTGTTCGGCCCCATTATGGACAACAGTGTCGAGAAGTTCAACAGTTCCGCCGGACTCCGCTTCGGACTGCCCAATTTCCAGGCAGACCTCATCGGAGGATTCGCCACGTATGAAAACGGACGCATCGAGTCGTTCTACGTAGACAACGTATTAGAGAATTCCAGGGTGTTCAACGGCTTCGGATATGTGGACTATTCACAGAAATATCTCCAGGCAAATCTCAAGTGGAATTCCGCAAGGATAAACATAGACCTGTCAGGCAAGCTGCGCGGCACCAAGCCTTTGACTCAGGAGGCATACTCCGGCATCCTTCCCTCGAGATGGTCTGCAGTCGGTTCAATAACATACAATGCCAACCACAGGCTTTTCTTCGGAGCCGCCGCAGAGTATTCTTCCAAGAGAGAAGGCTATTTCCTGTCAGGCATCCACGGCGATTCGTTCAACAAGGTTATTATTCCATCATATATAGACCTCGGATTCAACGCGCGTTTCGATTTCTCAGACAGTTTCTCCCTCTGGGCAAGGGTGAACAACCTGCTCAACAACAACGTCCAGAGAATGCTCGGACACGCGTATGACGGAGTGTTTGTAACAGGCGGAATTTGCTTTAATTTCTAAGGAATTTTTCGTAAATTTATCCAGTTTACGGCAACAACAAATATGGTAGAGAAAGAAGAGATGAAAATTGCGGAAGAACAGTATTCCGCGTCCAGCATCCAGGTGCTGGAAGGCCTTGAGGCAGTGAGAAAAAGACCTTCGATGTACATCGGAGACATATCCGAAAGAGGCTTGCACCACCTGGTTTACGAAGTAGTAGACAACAGTATTGACGAGGCCATGGCCGGCTTCTGCGACACCATCCTCGTCACCATCAATAAGGACAATTCCATCCGTGTTCAGGACAACGGCCGAGGCATCCCTACAGGTCTTCACGAGAAGGAGCAGCGCTCCGCCCTGGAGGTGGTTCTCACCGTGCTCCACGCAGGAGGAAAGTTCAGCAAGAACAGTTACAAGGTTTCAGGAGGACTCCACGGAGTGGGCGTTTCCTGCGTCAACGCGCTTTCAGACCTGCTTGTGGCTGAGGTTCACCGCGAGGGCAAGATTTTCTGCCAGAAGTATTCCAAGGGAAAACCCATTTCAGAGGTTGAGGTGATAGGGGAGTGCGATGACACCGGAACCATAATCACCTTCCATCCGGATCCCACCATCTTCGTCCAGACAACAGAATACAAGTACGACACCCTGGCCGCGCGCCTGCGAGAACTGTCGTTCCTGAACAAGGGCATCAAGATTGTCCTGACTGACCTCCGCAACGAGATAGAAGGCGTTCCCCGCTCAGAGGAATTCTTCTCGGAGAAAGGCCTCCAGGAATTCATAGAGTACCTTGACGCCGGGGCTGACACACTTACTGAGAACCCCATCTGCGTCACCACAGACAAGGTCATTCCCATCGACATTGCCCTTCAGTACAACACAGGCTACAACGAGAAGATATACTCTTACGTAAACAACATCAACACAATAGAGGGAGGAACCCACCTCCAGGGTTTCAAGATGGGACTCACCAGGGCCCTTAAGAACTATGCCGAGCGCAACAAACTCCTGGAGAAATACAAGGGAGACCTCAAGCAGGGCGACTTCCTCGAGGGTCTTACCGCTGTTGTTTCAGTAAAGGTGGCCGAACCTCAGTTCGAGGGCCAGACAAAGACAAAGCTGGGCAACACAGAGGTTACCTCTATGGTTTCCCAGGCTACGGCCGAGGCAATGGACAACTTCCTTGAGGAGACCCCCAAGATCGGACGCCTCATAGTGGAGAAGGTTGTTCTCGCAGCCACCGCGCGCGACGCCGCGCGCAAGGCACGCGAGATGGTGCAGCGCAAGACCGTGATGACCGGCGCAGGAATGCCGGGCAAACTGGCCGACTGCTCCGAGAAAGACCCTGAGAAGTGCGAGATATTCCTGGTGGAGGGAGACTCTGCAGGCGGAACCGCCAAGCAGGGCCGCGACCGCCGCTACCAGGCCATCCTTCCGCTCCGCGGAAAGATCCTTAACGTGGAGAAGGCTGTGGCCGGAAGGGCGTTCGAGAGCGAGGAAATCCGCAATATCTACACTGCACTCGGAGTTTCCGTGGCAGTGGAGGACGAGACCGGAGAGAAACATATGGACCTCAGCAAGCTCCGTTACCACAAGGTGGTCATTATGACCGATGCCGATGTGGACGGCAGCCACATTGCCTGCCTCATCCTCACGTTCTTCTTCCGCTATATGTTCGACCTTATCAAGAACGGTTACGTATATCTGGCAACGCCTCCTCTGTACCTGGTCAAGAAAGGCAAGGAAGAGGTTTACTGCTGGACCGACGAGCAGCGCGACGAGGCCGCTCTCCGACTGGGCAGGGGCTCCGACAAGGGCTATACCGTCCAGAGGTACAAAGGTCTCGGTGAGATGAGCGACCAGCAGCTCTGGGACACCACAATGAATCCCGAGAACAGGCGCCTGCGCCAGATTACCATAGAAAACGCGGCCCAGGCAGAAAGGACATTCTCAATGCTTATGGGAGACGACGTTCCGCCGCGCCGCCAGTTTATAGAAGATAACGCACATTACGCAAATATTGATGCATAAAATAACCCTGCCGGAAAGACTGAAGTTCTTTCTTCCGTTCATACTTGTACTGGCAGTTCTCGTGCTCCTGATGCCGAGGGCTGCTAAGTTCAATTATGACTACCGTCGCGGCTCACCTTGGAAATACGAGGCCCTGATAGCCCAGTTCGACTTTCCTATCTATAAGACAGAGAGTCAGTTACGTGAAGAAATGCTGTCGAGCGACTCGTACTCGGTGCCCTATTACAGGTTCTCCGAAGACATAGTGAACAACAGCATCCGCACCGCCCAGGGTATGTCGTTCGGGTCTTTGAACACGGTAAAGAACTTCGTGGTCTCCGACATCAGGAAAATCTATTCCCAGGGAGTGGTATCCGACAGGGGAGTCCAGATTGACAGGCACTCTTCGGTGGAAGTTCTCTACATCCAGAAAGAAAAGAGAGCCGCCAAGTATCCCATATCCGAGATCTACAAGCAGTCCGAGGCCAGGGCAAAACTGCAGGCCGACGTAACTGAGCAGTTCCCCAACCTGGACGTAGATTCCCTGTTCCGCAGGCTCGACATCCACGACCTCATAGTTCCAAACCTGATTTACGACGAGCAGACCACCGAACTGCTCCAGGCAGAGAACAAGAGAGACATATCTCCCACCCAGGGCTATGTATCCTCCGGTACCCTGATAGTCTCCAACGGTGAGATTGTCACCTCCGAGATAGCCCAGATGCTGGATTCCTACAAGAAAGAGTACGAGGCAAACGTAGGCTACAGCGGTCCCCGCATATCATTGTGGCTCGGAAACATCATACTCGGACTCGTCCTTGTGCTGTTCCTGCTCCTGACCATAACGATAGTAAGGCCCAGCCTGTTCCAGCATAAGAACCAGGTTTATTTCATCCTGACCCTTTTCTGCATCACCAGCGCAGTACCTATGCTTCTTGTAAGGGCGTCTGCCCAAAGCTGGTTCTATGTAGTGCCTTTTACCATCTGTGCATTGAGTCTCAGGGCTTTCTATGACAAGAAATTCTCAGCGGCCATATATTCCATATCACTGCTGCCTCTGCTGATATTCGCAAATGACGGAGACCTCCTGTACGTGATGTTCCTGCTTGCCGGATTAGTCGCCATTTACCTGTACGACAATCTGGGCAAGGGTTGGAAGATGTTCCTGCTGGCCCTGATAACCTTTGCGATACTGTCACTGACATACTCGGGCTTCAAGCTTACCGAGGCGGTAAGCGGACATCCCCTGCGCATAGTGGGCCTGCTGTTCATAGGTTCGGCCCTGTCTGTAGCCGGATATCCTCTCACATACCTGTTCGAGCGCCTGTTCAACCTGGTATCCCAGTCCAGGCTTGAAGAACTTGCCGACACTGACAACAAGCTTCTCCGCCTGCTGGAGAGCAAGGCTCCCGGCACCTTCCAGCATTGCCTCCACGTGATGAATATGGCAGACACAGCCGCAAGGTCAATCGGAGCCAACGTGGCTCTTGTCAGGGCCGGAGCACTGTACCACGACATAGGCAAGATGCAGAACCCTCTCTGCTTCATCGAGAACGAGACAATCCAGCCGAATTCCTCCGACAAAGGTTATCACGCCGGTCTCACTCCTGAACAGAGCGCCTCAGACATAATCAAGCACGTGGACGACGGGCTTGAACTGGCAGACCAGTACCGTCTGCCTCAGATAATAAAGAAGTTCATCCTGACGCACCACGGCACCACCACCACATCATTCTTCTATCACAAGTACGTAGAAGAAGGCGGAGATCCCGAGAACACTGCACCGTTCTCCTACCACGGCGAGAAGCCCAAGACCAAGGAGCAGGTGATCCTGATGCTCTGCGACTCTGTAGAGGCTGCGTCCAGGACTCTCAAGGAGAACACTACTGAAGCCTACTCAGAACTGGTAGAGAACATCTACTCCCTCAAGTTGAGCCAGGGTCAGCTGGAGCAGGCCAACATTTCCATCAAGGAGATCAACGCCATCAAGAAAGAACTCAAGACCTACCTGGCCCAGATGTACCACGAGAGAGTGGTCTATCCCAAACGGAAAAAATAATAAACAATCAAGATATGAACGTAACTAAAAACCAGATTGACGACCTTAACCTAGAACTCGTATTGGATGTAGCGGCGGATGATTACGCCCCCATCAAGAAGAAGAAACTCGCAGAACGCCGCAAAACGGCCGAATTCAAGGGCTTCCGCAAGGGAATGGTGCCCATGTCCCTCATAGAGAGAGTATACGGCCAGAACGCCCTCGTAGACGCCGTTAACGACATAATAGGGGAGCAGCTTGACAAGTTCATCAAGGACAACTCCCTGAACATCATCGGCGAGCCCATCACTGGCAAGAACCAGAAAGAGGTCGACTGGGAAGACGGCAAGGACTTCCAGTTCGTATTCGACATGGCCGTCAATCCTCCAGTAAAGCTTGAGGTAACCAAGGACGATACCGTCAACGAATACACCATCACCGTCACCGAGAAGGCAAAGAAGGAGATGAAGGACAACCTCCGCAAGTTCGACGAGAGCAAGAAGGACAAGACCGACGAAGAACTCGAGGACGAGGTTGTAGAGTATCTCAAGAACAACTACAAGCAGGAGGCCGCATACCGCCTTTCAAAGGACATCAGGGACTATCTGGTGGAGAAGGCCGGCCTTACGCTTCCCGAAGAATTCCTCAAGAGGTGGCTCACCCTTATGAACAAGGACAAGGTTGACGAGCAGACCATAGAGAAAGAGTTCCCGGCATTCCTCCAGGACTACAAGTGGCAGCTCGTACGCGGGCACCTTATGGACACTATGGGCCTCAAGATAGAGCAGAAAGACCTGCAGGAGGCTGCGGAGTCCTACGTGAGGTACCAGTACGCAATGTACGGAATGGGCGGGGTTCCCGACGACATCATCAAGGAGTCAGCCAAGAACGTGCTCACTGACGAGAAACAGTTCAACCGCGTTATCGAGCAGGTTGAGGACAACAAGGTGCTGGATGCCGTCAAGGGGATAATAAAGATTACCCCCAAGCGCATCAGCGTAGACAAATTCAGAGCACTTTAAGTCTCTGTCCCACTTTTACAAACGCTTCGACCGCCCTGTCAAGATGCTCTCTTGTATGGGCGGCTGAAAGTTGTACGCGTATCCTGGCCTGTCCCTGAGGCACTACCGGGTAGTAGAATCCCGTTACGAAGATGCCTTCCTTTGCCATCTCGGCCGCGAACTTCTGGCTCAGGGGAGCGTCGTACAGCATCACTGCGCAGATTGCGGACTGCGTAGGCTTCATGTCGAAGCCGGCGGCCAGCATCTTGTCGCGGAAATAGTCCACGTTCTGCTGAAGTTTTGAGTGGAGTTCGTCGCTCTCTTCCATCATCTTGAAAAGTTCTATGCCTGCGGCTACGATCATAGGGGGCAGGGAGTTGGAGAAGAGGTAGGGACGGCTGCGCTGGCGGAGCATATCTATTATCTCCTTGCGTCCGGTGGTGAATCCGCCTACGGCGCCTCCGAAGGCCTTTCCGAGGGTACCGGTGTGGATGTCTATGCGGCCGTAGCAGTCGAAGTGCTCAGCCACGCCGTGTCCGGTGCGTCCCACCACTCCGGCGGAGTGGCTTTCGTCAACCATCACAAGGGCGTCGTACTTCTCTGCGAGGTCGCAGATCTTGTCCATAGGGGCGACGTTGCCGTCCATAGAGAACACTCCGTCGGTGACGATGATGCGGAACCTCTGGGCCTGCGCCTCCTTGAGGCAGCGCTCGAGGTCTGCCATGTCGGCATTGGCGTAGCGGTAGCGCACGGCCTTGCACAGGCGCACGCCGTCTATTATGGAGGCGTGGTTGAGGGAATCCGAGATGATTGCGTCCTCGGCGGTGAAAAGGGGTTCGAATACGCCTCCGTTGGCGTCGAAGCAGGCTGCGTACAGGATTGTATCCTCAGTGTGGAAGTAATCTGCCACAGCCTTCTCCAGCTGTTTGTGAAGGTCCTGGGTGCCGCATATGAAGCGTACGGAAGACATACCGTAACCGCGCTCGTCCATAGCCTTCTTGGCGGCCTGGATGAGCCGTGGTGAATCCGCAAGGCCGAGATAGTTGTTTGCACAGAAATTAAGTGCTTTTGAACCGTCTTGGAGAATGATTTCAGCTCCCTGGGCAGAGCAGATGTTTCTTTCACGCTTGTACAGGCCGGCGCTTTCTATCGCCTGAAGTTGTTCCTGTAAGAATTTCTGATATTTTCCGTACATATTGCTTACATATTTTCCCAAATATAATTATTTTTGCTTTTAAATAGATAGCAATAATGAAAAATATATTAGTGATAGGTTCTACGGGCCAGATTGGTTCTGAACTTACTATGAAACTCAGGAAGGAGTATTCCAACGGTACCGTGGTTGCCGGTTACATCCCCGGGGCGGAGCCGAAAGGGGATTTGCTGGAGAGCGGTCCCGCCGAATATGCCAACGTATGCATTGCACATCAGATTGCCGAGATCGTAGACAAATACGACATTGACACAATCTACAACCTGGCGGCCCTGCTGTCCGCAACCGCCGAACGCTACCCGCTCAAGGCCTGGGACATCCAGATGAACGGTCTTCTGAACGTGCTGGAAATCGCCCGCGAGAAGCACTGCGCCGTGTTCACGCCATCTTCGATAGGCTCCTTCGGACCGGACACCCCGCGTGACAACACCCCGCAGGACACTATCCAGAGGCCTACTTCGATGTACGGCGTGACCAAGGTGGCCACAGAACTCCTGAGCGACTACTACTTTGAGAAGTATGGAGTGGACACCCGTTCCGTCCGTTTCCCCGGCCTCATTTCATACAAGACCCTTCCCGGCGGAGGCACCACCGACTACGCAGTGGAGATGTACTATGCCGCAGTCAAGGGAGAGGAATTCGTCTGCCCCATAGCCTACGGAACCTATATGGATATGATGTATATGCCCGACGCCCTCAAGGCTGCCGTAAACCTTATGGAGGCCCGTCCGAGGTATCTGCATCACCGCAATTCCTTCAACATTGCTTCTATGAGTTTCGACCCTGAGGGCCTGTACAAGGCCATCTGCGCCGAGATTCCTGATTTCAAGATGCGCTATGAGGTGGATCCCGTCCGTCAGGCCATTGCCGACTCCTGGCCTAACAAGATGGACGATGTCTGCGCCCGCAAGGAGTGGGGCTGGACACCGTCCTATAACCTGGAGTCTATGACTCACGATATGATTGCGCGTCTGCGCGAAAAACTTCTCTAGAGGTAATCGTCGAAATAATCCGAGATCTTCTGGTACAGGTGCACCCTCTCGATGCCCCTCATATTATGCTCGGCCATAGGGTAGGGGAAGTAGTCCACCGGAATGTTGTTGGAAATGCATTCCTGGATGAAACTGAGGCTGTGTTCCCACACTACGGTATTGTCTATGGCACCCTGGCAGATGAGTAGTTTTGCCTTCAGTTTAGTGGCCTTGTTGATGAGTGAGGTCTTTGCAAAGCCTTCGGGATTTGTGTCGGGATTGTCCATATAGCGCTCGCCGTACATAATCTCGTACCATTTCCAGTCAATCACCGGGCCGCCGGCTACTCCTACCT
>JAGCVB010000094.1 GCA_017962585.1 Bacteroidales bacterium | reverse complement strand
TTCAGCAGCAAGGGAATAGACAAGAAGGAATGGAAGGAGTTCAAGAAAGCTTTCAAGAAGTATATGGTGCCTGCAAAAGTGCGCGGTCTCAACGGCCAGATCCTGGCCAAGACCTTCCGCATAAAGACCTTGCAGCTGCTTTACGAATCCCAGGAAGGCCTGCGCCTTGCAAGCGACTGGGGCATAAAGCTCTTCAGCGCTTCCCGTATGCGCAAGTCTTTGGAGAAAGACCTTGAATCCCTTGTTCAGTACGCCCAGCCGCACGTGTCAGGCGGCCAGTATTTCCCCAACGCCGTAATGCCCTGGCGCGGCCAGATGGAGAGCGAACTTTACGCCCACTCCCTGCTCTGCGACCTGATGGACAAGTACGGCCACGCGGACATAGCAAACGGCATCCGCCTGTGGATAATGGTACAGAAAGAGACCCAGCAGTGGGCGTCCGACCCGGCCTATATCCAGGCTCTAGGCGCTGTGCTCAGCGGCCCTCGGGAGATTCTGGACACCAAGGTGGTGGCCCTGAGCGCAAGCTTCAGCAAGCCGTTCGAGCAGATAAAGGCTGCCGGCAACGGCTTCACCATAGAGCGCAAGTACTTCCTGGGCGACAAGGAGCTGAAGGATGGCGACGTGGTCAAAGTCGGCGACAGGATACGTGCCGAATACCGCCTCTGGAGCGAGGAGAACCGCAGCTTCGTGGTGCTGCGCGCACCGCGTCCGGCGGGCCTCCGTCCCGTGCAGCAGCTGTCGTCCTATACCTGGAGGTGCTACCGCAGCGTGAAGGCGGAGACCACGGAATTCTGGTACGAAGTCTTCGCCGAGGAGAAGCAGACCGTCACCGAGGAGTTCTATGTAACGCAGCAAGGCTCCTTCCGGAGCCCTGTCGCAGACATCGAATGTCTGTATGCGCCTCACTACCGCGCCAACGACGCGGGCGACGGCTATACCTTGCTGTCGCAATAGACGCAGCGCACGATTCCGCCTTCCGTCTCGTGGAAGAGAGGGGTGACGTTCTCGTGGTTGCAGATGCATTTTGTATTACGGCAATGCCTGCCCTGATCCTGGAAATACTCAGGATGGGCGGGCATTGAATGTGCAGGGTCGTCCTTCCACTCCAGGAGTTTGCAGATGAGGGACATACGCACGAACTTTCCATTCTCCACCTGCCTGAAATAGGCTGCGCGCGGGTCTGCGTCCACCTCCTGGCGGATTTCGTTGACCCTGGGCAGGGGATGGAGGATAGCCATGTCCGGCTTGGCGCCCTTCAGTTTCTCGCAGTCCAGCACGAAACTGTCCTTTACGCGCTCGAACTCATCCTCGTCCAGGAAACGCTCTTTCTGCACGCGGGTCATATAGAGTACGTCCAGTTCTCCTATCACTTCCTCAATGCTGCGTACCTCCTTGTATCTGAGGTCCAGCTTGTCGCATACGTCGCTCTTTATGTAGTCCGGCAGACGCATCTCGTCGGGGGAGATGAGGACTATGTTGATTCCCTTGTAGCGGGAGAGAGCCTTGATGAGGGAGTGTACAGTGCGTCCGAAGCGCAGGTCTCCGCAGAATCCTATGGTTATGTTGTCTATGTGTCCGAGTTCGCGCTTGATGGTGAGCAGGTCTGTAAGAGTCTGGGTGGGATGGGCGTGGGAACCGTCTCCGGCGTTGATGATTGGCACCATGGATACCTTGGAGGCCACATACGGGGCTCCTTCAAGAGGGTGGCGCATTGCAATCACGTCCACGAAGTTGCCCACCGTCAGGGCGGTGTCACCCACTGATTCGCCTTTTGCCACAGAAGAACTGCGGGCGTCAGAGAAACCCAGGACGTTTCCGCCCAGTTCCATCATTGCAGATGTGAAACTGAGCCTGGTACGGGTGCTGGGCTCGTAGAAAAGGGTGGCCAGCTTGTGATAGCGCAGCTTGTCGCGGAAGAGTTCGCGGTTGGCGATGATATACTCTCCGTATTCGATTATCTCATCTATCTCTTCCTTGGTGAAGTCGGTAGGGTCTATAAGATGCTTCATATCCGGTTATGCTTATTTGATCCAGCTTTCGTCTGAAGGGTTGTCCCTGAACTGCAGGATGCGCTCTTTCCATCCGGCGTCTATGAATCCTTCCTCTGCAGCCACTTCCACAAGGGCGTCAAGGTTGGAAAGGGAGTAGTTCACCACATTTGCGGCAGCCAGCCTTTCAAGGCCTTTCTTCATTCCGTAGGTGAAGATGCTGACAATTCCCAGCACCTGGGCTCCGGCCTCGCGCAGGGCCTCCACAACCTCTATAGCGCTGCCTCCAGTAGAGATAAGGTCTTCTATCACAACCACTTTGCATCCAGGTTCCATACGGCCCTCGATACGGTTGTTGCGGCCGTGGCTCTTGGCCTCTCCGCGTACGTAGCCCATAGGCAGGTCAAGTATGGAAGCAGCAATTGCGGCGTGGGCGATTCCAGCCGTGCTGGTTCCCATAAGCATTTCAGCCTCAGGGAATTTGTCCTTTACCTTGTCGGCTATTGCCTGTTCCACTACTTTGCGCGCCGCAGGTGCGGAAAGCACCAGACGGTTGTCGCAGTATATAGGGCTCTTGATTCCGCTTGCCCAAGTGAACGGATCCTGGGGACGCAGGAACACGGCCCCTATGCTAAGCAACTCTTTTGCTACAGTCTTTTCCATATTCTAGTATACGAATTCTTCTACGCATTTATTGTAAGCGGCGACAGGGTCGTCAGCTGCAGTTATGGGGCGGCCGACCACTATGAAGTCGGAGCCTATTTCCTTTGCGCGGGCAGGGGTGGTTATGCGCACCTGGTCGTCCGTGGCGGCTCCGGCAAAGCGGATGCCCGGGGTGACGGTGATGAAACCCTGGCCGCAGCGCTTCTTTACCAGCGCGGCCTCCAGAGGGGAGCATACCACGCCGTCCAGGCCCGCCTCCTTGGTATTGGCGGCGTACTGGGCTATAGTCTCCTCCATAGAGGCGTTTATGAGCAGTTCGTCACGCATCCTCTGCTCGCTGGTAGAGGTGAGCTGCGTCACGGCTATGAGCAGCGCGCGGGTACCGTCCGGCCTGGTGAGGCCTTCCAGCGCGGCGCGCATCATCTCTATGGTGCCGGCGGCGTGCACGTTGGTCATATCCACGTCCAGTTCAGAGAGCACCCTGGCTGTCTTCTTTACGGTATTGGGGATGTCGTGCATCTTGAGGTCCAGGAATATCTTGTGTCCGCGGCGCTTGATCTCGCGCACAATCTGCGGACCTGCCGCATAGTACAGTTCCATTCCAATCTTCACGAAAGGCTTGCGCTCGCTGTCCTTGAACTTGTCAAGGAAGTCCAGCGCCTGCTGCGCACCTGCAAAGTCGCAGGCTATGATAACATCTCTCATGCTACTCCTATTATTTCGTTAATGTTCTGAATTCCAAGTTTTTGCATCAGGACGGGAAGTTCTTCCGCAATCTCCTTGCTGGCGAAGGGGTTCTTCAGGTTCTCCGCTCCCACCTGTACGGCAGTGGCTCCGGCCATCATCATCTCGATGACATCCGAGGCGCTGCTTACGCCACCGCATCCCATAATGGGGATGCTGCAGGCGCGCGCCACCTGGTTTACCATCCTCAGCGCCACCGGGAAGATTGCCCTGCCGCTCAGCCCGCCGTAGCGGTTGGCCAGGATGGGAACCCTGCGGTTAATGTCTATACGCATTCCCAGGAGGGTGTTGACCAGGGTGAGGCCGTCGGCTCCGGCCTCCTCGCAGGCTTTGGCTATGGCCACTATGTCAGTCACGTTGGGGCTCAGCTTGATGAATACCGGCTTGCGGCAGGCGGCCTTTACTGCGGCTGTGACTTCAGCAGCCGCGGCGGCCGATGTGCCGAAAGCCATCCCGCCTCCGTGTACGTTGGGGCAGGAGACGTTTACTTCCAGTATGTCTATGCCCTGGCATTTGTCAGCCAGAGCGCAGGTCTTAACATATTCTTCCAGGCCGAAGCCGCTGATGTTTGCGATGACCACTCCGTCGTACACTTTGCGCAACTGCGGGATCTTCTCCGACAGGAGAACGTCTATGCCCGGGTTCTGGAGGCCTACGGAATTGAGAACTCCGTCGGGGGTTTCAGCAATCCTGGGGCATTCGTTGCCGAAACGCGCCTCCAGGGTGGTGCCCTTCAGGGAGATGCCTCCCAGGACGTTCAGGTCGAATTCTCCGGCCATCTCCACTCCGAATCCGAAGGTGCCGCTGGCCGGGATCACCGGGTTGGCGAACTTTACGCCGCAAAGGTTTACTTCTGTTACCATATTATGTCCTCCTTCTTGAAAACAGGGCCGTCGGCGCAGACGCGCTTGGGGCCGCTTGCGGTATGGCAGGTGCAGCCGTAGCAGATGCCGCAGCCGCAGCCCATCCTCTCTTCGAGGCTGGCCTCGCCCGGGCCTTCCAGGCTCTGGCATACGGCCTTCATCATAGGCGCGGGACCGCAGGTGTAGAAATAGTCGAATTCAGGCTGCACCGCCTTGATGGCATCTGTGACGAAGCCCTTTATTCCCAGTGAGCCGTCCATAGTGGCCAGGTGGACGTCGGCACCCATAGCCTTGAATTCGTCTACCAGCACCGCGTCGGCGGCGGTGTTGAAGCCCATCACCACGCAAACCTTCTTGCCGGCCTCCAGCAATTCCTTTGCGAGACTGAAGACGGGGGAGGCGCCCAGGCCCCCGCAGGCGATGAGCGCGCTTTTGCGGCAGGCATCGGCATCGAAGCCGTTGCCCAGGCCGCACAGCAGCTCCAGGCTCTGCCCCGGGGCCATCTCACTCATTATTGCCGTGCCTTCTCCCACCACTTTGTAGATGACGGCCAGGCTGTCCGAATCCCATTCCTGGGCGGCCAGGGGCCTGCGCAGGTAGAATCCGTCTATGGCTACGTCCACGAACTGCCCTGCGCGCTTGAGCGAGCCTGTAGGGCCTGCAAGGCGCATCCTGAAAGTCTTGTCGGCAATCAGTTCGTTGGAGAGTATGGTGTACAGTGCCTTTTCCATCAATGGTTGTATTCGTCGTCAATGGTAGAAATGCCAAGCGTGATCTCCTCCAGGACATCCAACAGTACGCGTACGGTCTCGAGAGAGGTGAATATGGTCACATTGTTCTCCACGGCTGCGCGTCTTATATCGTATCCGTCAAGCCTTGAGCTGTGCTGGTTGATGTCGATGGTGTTGATCACATAGCTTACATGTCCCTGGCGGAGGCTGCTGATGATATCTCGGCTGCCCTCGCTCAGTTTGTCGAGGCTGCGGGTGCGGATGCCGTTTTTCTTGAGGAACTCGGCGGTACCCTTGGTAGCCTCTATGTTGAATCCAAGGTTATAGAAGCGCCTGATCAGAGGCAGGGCCTCGTCCTTATCCTGGTCCGCTATAGTAGCGAATACGGTTCCGTAGTTGACTACGCTTACGCCTGAAGCCTGCAGAGACTTGTAGAGGGCTCGGTTAAGAGAGTCGTCGTAACCGATGGCCTCTCCGGTGGACTTCATCTCGGGAGAGAGGTATGTGTCTATTCCCTTGATCTTTCCGAATGAGAATGCCGGGCTCTTCACATAATGCCTGTGCCGCTCAGGATAATAAACCTGGTTTATGCCCTGCTCCTTGAGGGAGTGTCCCAACATTACCAGAGTGGCGATCTTTGCCATAGGCACGCCGGTGGACTTGGACAGGAACGGTACTGTACGGGAAGAACGGGGGTTCACCTCAATTACGTAGACGTCGTCCTTTGCATCCACTATGAACTGTATGTTGAAAAGTCCCACTATGCCTATCTCCAGACCAAGTTTTACTGTATAGTCCACTATCTTGTCCTTTACTTCCTGGCTCAGGGAGAATGACGGATACACGCTGATGGAGTCTCCGGAATGGATTCCGGTGCGCTCCACGTGCTCCATTATACCCGGGATGAAGACGTCCTTGCCGTCACAGATGGCGTCCACCTCGCACTCCTTGCCCTGGATGTACTTGTCCACCAGGACGGGGGAGTTCTCGTTTATCTCCACCGCGTTGTGCAGGTAGTGGCGGAGGGCTTCCTCGTTGCCTACTATCATCATAGCGCGGCCTCCCAGCACGAATGAAGGACGCACCAGCACCGGATAGCCTATCTCGGCGGCGGCCTTCACGCCTTCCTCCACGTCAGTCACGGCCTTGGCCTTAGGCTGAGGGATGCCTGTCTTGCGCATGATGGCCTCGAACAGTTTGCGGTCCTCGGCGTTGTCGATGGCTTCTATCTGCGTTCCGATTATAGGGACTCCGAACTCTGCCAGAGGGCCCGCCAGGTTTATGGCGGTCTGGCCTCCCAGGGTCACAATTATGCCCTGCGGCTTCTCCAGTTTGATGATATTCATCACGTCCTCTACAGTGAGGGGCTCGAAGTACAGTTTGTCGGAAATGGAGTAGTCCGTGGATACCGTCTCGGGGTTGTTGTTGATGATGATGGCCTCGTAGCCGGCCTCGCGGATGGCCCAGATGGCGTGTACGGTGGAATAGTCGAACTCCACTCCCTGGCCGATTCGGATGGGGCCTGCGCCCAGGACCAGTATCTTCTTGCGGTCGCTTACAATTGTCTCGTTCTCCTGCTCGTAGGTGGAGTAGAAGTACGGCACGTCAGCGTCGTGCTCGGCAGCGCAGCTGTCAATGAACTTGTAGACGGGATCGATGCCCAGTGACCATCTGTACTCGATGGCCTCTTTTTCTGTCATTCCCCAGAGCTGGCCTATGAACTTGTCGCTGAATCCCAGTCTCTTTGCCTGGTACAGGGTCTCCTTGTCCTTGGGGTTGGCCTTCAGGGCCTCTTCCATCCGCACAATGTTGCATATCTTTTCAAGGAAGAGCATGTCTATCTTTGTGCGGTCGTATATATGCCTGATATCCACTCCGTTACGTATGAGTTGGGCAATTGCCAGGTAGTGGTCGTCGGGGAACTTCATTATGTACTGGAGCATCTCGTCGTTGCTCATGTCATCGAACTTGCGCTTCCAAAGATGGCAGCAGCCGATCTCAAGTGAGCGGATGGCCTTGAGGAAACTCTCCTCGAAGGTGCGTCCGATGCTCATCACCTCGCCGGTGGCCTTCATCTGGGTGCCCAGCTCGTTGGTGGCCTCGCTGAACTTGTCGAAGGGGAACCTCGCCACCTTGCTCACTATGTAGTCGATGGAAGGCTCGCAGCAGGCGGGGGCGCCCGCTACCGTAATCTCGTCAAGCGTGAGTCCCACCGCAATCTTGGCGGTTACGCGGGCGATGGGGAAGCCGCTGGCCTTGGAAGCCAGGGCGGACGAACGCGACACGCGGGGGTTGACCTCTATTATGTAGTAGTTGAAGGAAAGCGGATCCAGCGCGAACTGGATGTTGCAACCGCCTTCTATCTTGAGGGCGCGTATCAGCTTGAGGGCGCTGGCGCGAAGGATCTCATATTCCTTGTCGGCGAGGGTCTGCACTGGGGCCACTACCACTGAGTCTCCGGTATGGATTCCCACAGGGTCTACGTTCTCCATAGAGCAGATGGTGATGGCTGTGTCGTTCTTGTCCCTCATCACCTCGAACTCTATCTCCTTGTATCCCTTGACGCTCTTCTCTATGAGTACCTGATGTACAGGGGAGAGTGCCAGGGCGTTGCGCATCATGTCTGTGAGTTCAGTGCTGTTGTTGGCGAATCCTCCGCCGGTTCCTCCCAGGGTGAAGGCGGGGCGCAGTACTACAGGGTAGCCTATCTTGTCGGCGGTTTCCAGGGCCTCGTCTATGCTGTAGCATATCTGTGAGGGGATGACCGGCTCTCCGAGCTCTATGCAGAGTTCCTTGAACAGTTCGCGGTCCTCTGCCTGCTCTATACTGTGGAACGACGTTCCCAGGATCTCTACGTGGCACTCGTCCAGGACGCCCTTGCGAGCCAGTTTGACGGCCAGGTTGAGGCCGGTCTGGCCGCCCAGGCCAGGGACAATGGCGTCAGGCCTTTCATAACGGATGATCTTTGCCACATATTCCAGGTCAAGAGGTTCCATATACACTTTGTCGGCCATCTGGGTATCGGTCATTATGGTGGCCGGATTGGAGTTGACCAGGACTACTTCATAGCCTTCTTCCTTGAGGGCGAGGCAGGCCTGAGTTCCTGCATAGTCGAATTCGGCTGCCTGTCCTATCACTATAGGGCCGGAGCCAATAACCATTATCTTGTTTATGTCAGTTCTCTTGGGCATAGTCTATTCCTCCATCATTGCTATGAATTTGTCAAAAAAGTCGCTTTCCTGCGGGCCGGGGGCTCCTTCAGGATAGAACTGTACCGTGTAAACCTTGTCGGCGGGGCACTGAAGACCCTCGATGGTGCCGTCGGACGCGTCCTTGTAGACCACCTCCAGGGGAGTGCCCTTGAGGGAGGCCTCGTCCACAGCGTAGTTGTGGTTGTGCTCCGTGGTTATGATGCGTCCGGTAGCCATATTGCGGACGGGATGGCCGCCGTGGTGGCCGCAGAGCATCTTGAAGGTCTTGGCTCCGTAGGAACGGGCTATGAGAAGGTGTCCGAGGCAGATTCCGAAGAGCGGAAGCTTGCCCTTCAGGCTGTTTACCAGGTCTATCAGACCAGGAAGGTTGTCAGGGCTGCCCGGGCCGTTTGATATGATCACTCCGTCGGGGTTGAAGGAGAGGATTTCATCTACGCTTGAGTTGTAAGGCACCACAGTTACGTTGCAACCTCTCTGGTTCAGGGCGGACACTATGCTGTGCTTGAGGCCGCAGTCCACAATCACTACGTCGTACTTGTGCTGCGGGGTGCGGGAGAACCATCTCTTGGTGCAGCTGACCTTGGCAACCTGGTCCGTCTGGACGGGGGCCTGGGCTATGAGCACCAGGGCGTTGCCCGTGGACATGCTTTCGTCCACGATGGCGGCCTTCATGCTGCCCTGGGTGCGGATGATGCGGGTGAGCATTCGCGTATCGGGGCCGCTGAGGATGGGGATCCCGTGCTCGTCCATCTCTTCCGAGAGAGTCTTTGTGTAGCGGAAGTTGGACGGAGTGTCGCAGTACTCTCGCACTATCAGACCCGCTATGGAGAAGGTTCGGGCCTCGAAGTCGTCATCTGTGATACCATACTGGCCTATCAGAGGATAGGTCATCACTACTAACTGTCCGGCATATGCCGGGTCGGAAGCTATTTCCTGATACCCCACCATCGAGGTATTGAAAACTATTTCCCCGACGACAGGACTCTGCGACCCGTATCCCAGGCCGTGGAACTCCTGCCCGTTTTCGAGAACAAGCTTCATTTTTTTCATCTTTCCTATATCTTAAATACTGTTTTTCCTTTGTAAACGGTCCTAACGCACCTGCCGTATACCTCCCAGCCTTCGAACGGGGTGCTGTGCCCCTTGGAGATGAACTTGGAGGAGTCTATGACGAAGGGCTCATCCACCTGGAACTCGGCCTTGTCGCGGACGGCTTCGGGCAGGCGGAAGCGCCTGCGGGGTGCCGTGCTCATAAGATCCACCAGCTTGTCCAGCGTTATGACGCCTTTGCGCACCAGGTGCGTATAAAGCAGAGGGAACGCTGTTTCCAGGCCGGTGATTCCCATTGCGCTGTCCTTGAGCCCGAGGGATTTCTCCTCTGCGCTGTGCGGGGCGTGGTCGGTGGCTATCATATCGATGGTGCCGTCCAGGATGCCCTCCAGGATGGCGTCCCTGTCGCGTGCGCTGCGCAGCGGGGGATTCATCTTGAAGCGGCCGTCTTCCTGAAGGTCGTCGTCGCAAAGCAGGATGTAGTGAGGGGCGGTCTCGCAGCTGACGTCCACTCCGCGCGCCTTGGCCTCGCGAATGAGCTGGACGCTCTTCTCGGTGGAGATGTGGCAGACGTGGTATGCGCAGCCGCATTCCTCGGCCAGGGCCAGGTCGCGCTCTATCTGGGCCCATTCGCTCTGCGCGCTTATGCCTTTGTGCCCGTGCTCGCGCGCGTACGCGCCATCGTTTATGTATCCTCCGTGCAGGAGGCTGTTGTCTTCGCAGTGGGCGGCCAGGATGCAGCCCTTCGCGGCTATGAGTTTCATGGCCTTGCGCATCACGGCCTCGTCCTGCACTCCGCTGCCGTCGTCGGAGAATGCCACGCAGCTGCCTTTGAGGGCGGCCACGTCAACAACCTGAAGCCCCTTGCGGCCCAGGGTTATGGAGGCGTAAGGCCTCACGTCAATGACGGCGTCCCTGCGGATTATGTCCAGTTCCAGTTGCAGGTTGTCGGGACAGTCGGGGACGGGGGACAGGTTGGGCATGGGGCAGACGCAGGTGTATCCGCCGGCCGCCGCTGCCTTGCTTCCGCTCAGGATGGTTTCCTTGTAAGAAAAGCCCGGTTCGCGGAAATGTACGTGAACGTCGGCCAGGGCCGGAATGGTGATTGTCTTGCTGCTGCCCATACAAAAAAAATGACGACCTTTATGAGTCGTCAACAAATGGAAAATAAACAATGAAACAGTTTCTCTGATACCGGATCCACCCTAGGTGAAGACTGTATGCAGCTTGAAATCTGTCCCATTGTTTCTTGTTTCTGCAAAGTTATATATTTCCCAAAATACTGCAAATTTTTTTTCTTTTTTTGGTTCCTGGATTGTAACTTTGTCCCTTGCAAAGGAACAATGTTG
>JAGCVB010000093.1 GCA_017962585.1 Bacteroidales bacterium | reverse complement strand
CGACATAGAGATAAACGGGGCCGGCGAAATAGACCTCGGAGGCAAATGCGATAACGTGGACATAGAGATTAACGGAACCGGATCGGTAGATCTCTCCAGAATGGACTGCAGCGGAAAGAAAAACGTCAAGAAGAGCGGAATAGTAAGTATTAAGTATTAACTAATTTTTCCCGGATGAAACGCGCCAATTGTCCGGAGACATACCGAAAACTTCGGAGAACTGGCGCCTGAAATCCGACTTGTCGGCGATGCCTGCCTTCTGCCCTGCGGCAGAGGCGGGCATCGAGCCGTCCTGGAGCATCAGGAAGGCGGCGTAGGCCAGGCGCTGACGCTTGCGGAAAGAAAGGAACTTTGCGCCCAGCACCTCCGAGAAGAACCAGCTCAACTGCTCGCGGGACACATCCAGGTCCTGTGCCAGGGCGTCGTATGAATGGTAGGTCGCACGATACTTCTGCCCTGCCGTCCAGCGGTACAGGGCTTCCATTATCTTATCGGCAATTATGGCGTCTTCTTTGGAAAGACGCCTGTAAGGATTGGGCATATAGGTCTATTGATGAGCAGGCCTGAGCAGGTCCAGGACCACTTTGACGGGGTTGAATGTCTCCACCGGAACTTCCACGAAAGCCGTGTTCCAGTCGCTCATTGCGCCATTCCACAGCCCTGGAAGTTCAAGCGCCTTGAGTTCCCTACCCTGGAAACTCTTGGAACTGATGAAGCCGGCATCCTGGTCTACATAGTCCAGGAGGTTGAATTTGCGGCCCTTGTAGTCCTTGAGACAGCATACCAGGTCTACAGGGTTGAAATGCGTGGCGGCAGCCAACGCCGCGCAGGCTTCAGGATTGTTCTTGTCTATCTGGACGCTCTCGAGTATCTGGAGAGAGGTGCTTCCATCCTTGCCGCGGATTATGAAAGGTCCGCCTCCGGGCTCGCCCAGGTTCTTTACCATACCGCACACTCTCACGGGACGGTTCAGCTTTGCGCGGATGACCTCGGTGCGCTCCGCCTGGTCCTTGCAGGCGGGCAGCTCCACGCAGAGTTCGTCGCGAAGGAAGGCCTCGGCCTTGTCGCAGAGTTCCGGCGTGGCACCCTTGTCGAACTGCTCCAGCAGGGCGAATATGGTGTCCCTCAGCTTGAGGCAGCATCCCATAAGCACCCTCTTATACCTTGCAGTCAGAGGCAGAAGGCTCTCGTGAGCCACGTTGTCTATGTTCTTGATGGACACTAGCTCCTCGGCCACGTCGTTCAGGTTATATATAAGGGCGCCGTGTCCGGCAGGACGGAAAAGCATTGAGCCGTCATCTTTGAGGAAGGGCTTGTTGTCATTGTCTACGGCCACTGTGTCAGTGGCGGGGTCCTGATAGGTGAAGCGGACGTCGTATTTGACGCCGTAGCGCTTCTCGTAGGCGTCCTTGACTTCTTCCAGCGCAGCCTCGAAGAGAGGACGGTGCTCGGGCGATATGGTCACTGTCAGATGCACCTGGCCGTCCGGCTCGCGCATATAGTCCTGTCCCTCTACCAGGTGCTCGGCGAATGCCGTGCGGCACTCTCCGTCAGGATAACGGTGGAAACGGATCACTCCCTTGGGCTTGGAGCCGTAGCCGAGGCCGTCGTCCCCCAGTACCACCTCTGCGGGATTCTTCCCCTCGAAGAGGGCCGGATCGTAGAAGGCGAAACGCTGGATATTGGCCGCGAGCGTGCGGACCGCATCGTTGGGCTCGTTGAGCCCGGCGAAAATGTCCTTGAACATCCTGGAAGCCGCTCCAGACGCCGGGACAAACTTGCACCTGCCGTCCGCCTTGGCCTTTGCGGCGTAGGATATCGCTTCTTCCTGCTTTGCCGCATCCAATACTGCTATGCCCTTGCCGGGGGTTGCGGGAGCCACTATGTCCATCCAAGGGAAACCTACCTTGAAACGCTCTATCTCTTTCTGAATCTTTTCCTGCCTGTCCATATCAATCAATGTAAAATTCTTTTCTATAACTGTAGTTTGTACGCAAATCCTCGAATTCATCCGGACGCAGACGGAACATGAAATCGTCCGTGAATACCGGATAGTTGTACTGGAAGATGGACGCTATCTGGCCCTGGCTCATACCCTTGAGGTCCAGACGCACGGCCTCCAGTTCCTCCACCGTGGTAGGAGGGAAATAATTGTACAGGTCTTCCAGCCCGAAGAACCGGGCCACGGCCCGCACGGCGGAGGCGGTTCCGTTCTGCTTTCCCTGGTATGAATAACCTGCTATGTGGGGAGTGGCTATGTCCACCATATCCATAAGTTTCTTGTTCACCTTGGGCTCGTTCTTCCAGGTGTCTATGATCACCGGACCCAGCCTTGGGATGGCTTTGATGAGGGCCCTCTCGTCCACCACCTCTCCCCTTGCGGTATTTATGAAAAACGCGCCCGGGAGCATCTGGTCAAAGAAGGACTTGTTTGCCATATGCCTGGTCTTCTTGTTGAGCGGTACGTGGAGGGACACTATCTGGCTGTTCTGGAGCAGTTCTTCCTGGGAACAAAATCCTGTAGGGCCTTCTGCAAGGGCACGTGGCGGGTCGCACTGGTATACCTTGAATCCCAGGTAACTGGCCATAGCGGCCACGCGGCTGCCCACGCTGCCCACTCCGATCACTCCGAAGGTGGCTCCGGTCAGGTCTATGGTCTTGCGGGACGCCGTGCCGTACAGTGCGGAGAATACGTAATCCATCACGCCTCCGGAGTTGCACCCCGCGGCATTGCGCACATAAATGCTGTGCCTGCGGCAGTAATCCAGGTCTATATGGTCCGTGCCGATGGTGGCAGTGGCTATGATCTTGACCTTGGAGCCGTGCAGCAGCTTGCGGCCGCACCTTGTCCTGGTACGGATCACAAGGGCGTCGGCATCCATCACGTCGTTGCGGTTGATGGCGCTCCCCTCTTTGTAAACGATATCCT
Organism: Bacteroidales bacterium; assembly: GCA_017962585.1. Classification (GTDB taxonomy): domain Bacteria; phylum Bacteroidota; class Bacteroidia; order Bacteroidales; family UBA932; genus Cryptobacteroides. Next base: position 6,898 of record JAGCVB010000093.1, on the reverse strand, counting down.
GCACATAGGGCTCGAAGACGCCTTCTATGAACGGGATGGCCTTGTCTATGACAATTTTCATTTGAGTATCAGTTCTGTCACCCAGGAGACGTTGGGATCGTCCCGGGTGAATAAAGTGTCCTGCCTGAGCAGGGCGTTCATTTTTTCTATCAAAGCCGCTTTCTGGAAAGACAGCTGGTTGCGCACGACAGAAGAATTGAGAGTGATGTACAGCTTCCCTCCCCTGTAGAAACGCTTGATTGTAAAGTCGGCGGCTCCGGAAGCCTGGTCCCAGGCGGCGAAGACGCGGTGCGTGTTCAGTCCTGAAGAAATCTTCATCGACTTGATGTACTCCTGCACCAGCTCTTCCATGCTCAGGGCGGTCTTCCTCTCTATCCTGGCAGGTTTCATAGTACTGAGAACGAGCCTCCTTCCGCCTCGAAATAAGCCCTGTCGCGGGTAATCTCGTCCACAATCCCGCTCATCCTCACCTTGTTGGAATCGCTGAGGAATATCTGGCCGAAATCCTGCCCTGCGACCATCTTGAGCAGATTTGCTATACGGCCCATGTCCAGCTTGTCGAACAGGTCGTCCAGCAGGAGCATTGGGGTGAATCCGTATTTCTGCTTCATGACCTCGTACTGGGCGAACTTCAGGGCTACAAGGAATGACTTCTGCTGCCCCTGGGACCCGCACTTGCGTATGGGATAGCCGTCCAGGGAGAAGAAAAAGTCGTCCCGCTGGATTCCCGCGGTGGTGAAGCGCATTGCCGCGTCCTTGTCGCGGCGGTCCCTGAGCAGGGCATCCAGGCTGCCGCCCTGAAGGTCGGAGCGGTACTCTATCCCCACCTGCTCACGTCCTTCGGATATGATTGAATAATAATCCTTTACTACGTCCGCCAATTCCTGGACGAAGCTCTTGCGACGCTCGTACACGGGCTGCGCCAGTGCGGACATACGAAGGTCGAAGGCCTCCAGGAGGTCTTCCGAAGCTGTCCCGTCCTTGAGCAGCCGGTTGCGCTGCAGGAGCAGGCGGTTGTACTGCTGCAAAGCCGCCAGATACTCCCTGTCCATCTGGGAGAGCACGGAATTGACGAAGCGCCTGCGCTCGTCGCCGGACTCGGAAACCAGGGATATGTCCTGAGGCGACACCATTACCACGGGCAGTTCGCCTATGTGGTCGGATATCTTGGTGTACTGCTTGTCGTCGCGCTTGAGAATTTTATCTCCTCCGGAATCGACCTTTATGCTGAAGCGGGATTCTATCCCGGCAGGCATGGAATAGAGACCGGACAATGAAAAACTGTCCTGCCCGTACCTGAAATTGAACCTGTCGCTGGAGTTGAAGGCGCTCTTTGTCATTGAAAGATAATAGATTGCGTCCAGCAGATTGGTCTTTCCCTCCCCGTTGTTGCCGCTTATGCAGTTGACATTGGGAGAAAACTCCAGCTCCTGAAGCTGGATGTTCCTGAAATTCTGGACCACTATTTTCCTGAGCGTCGGCATAAATACAAATATACTAAAAAATTAGTTTTTTAAGTAGGATTTTAGTACTTTTGCGAGTTCAGCATTTTCAGATAGAAAATAATAAAGATATTATACTAAAAATGGCAAAGAAAAACACAAAGGCGACACAGCAGCAGGAGAAAGTTATGGAGTCTGTGTCCAAGACCGAGCAATTCTACAACGAAAACAAAAAAATCATCTGGGGTTGTGTGATTGCACTGGCAGTAATAGCATTGGCCATCCTGGGATACCGCAAGTTCATCTATGAGCCCAAGGCCGCAGAGGCTGCAGAACAGATGTTCCCGGCAGAGAACGCATTCATGAACGGCGACTTCTCTCTGGCGCTTGAAGGAGATGGAAACAACCTGGGATTCGAAGACATAATCAGCGAATACGGCAGCAAGGCAGGCAAGGCCGTCTATCTGTACGCCGGCCTCAGCCACCTGAATCTAAAGAACTACGACAAGGCCATCGACTACCTCAAGAAATACAAAGGCAAGGAGCCCATCCTGGCAGCCCGCGCCCTGGTTTCCCTCGGTGACGCATATGCCGGCCTGGAAGACTATGCAAACGCACAGAAGTATTACACCCAGGCTATTGAGAAAGGCGACAACCTCTTCGCCGCCAGCTATATGTTCAAGCTCGGACAGGTTTACGAAGAACTGGGACAGACCGACAAGGCCCTGGATCTCTACAAGAAGATCGAAGACCAGTATCCTCAGTCTGTAGAGGCTTACGACATAGGCAAGTACATAACCAGAATCGAGAACTCTAAATAATTCTTATGGGAAGAGCTTTTGAATTCCGCAAGGAAAGGAAGATGAAGAGATGGGGTCACATGGCCCGTGTCTTCACCAAACTTGGTAAAGAAATAACCATAGCCGTAAAGAACGGAGGACCTGACGTCACTGGAAACCCTCGTCTGCGCGCCCTCATCGCTGAGGCCAAGTCCGAGCAGATGCCCAAGGAGAACATCGAGAGGGCCATCAAGAAGGCCACCGACAAGACCCTTGGCGATTTCAAGGAGCTCGTATATGAAGGTTACGGCCCGTTCGGCATAGCATACCTTGTAGAGACCGCTACTGACAACAACACCCGCACCGTAGCCAACGTGCGCAGTTACTTCACCAAGTGCGGCGGCAGCCTCGGCACCAACGGTTCCGTAAGTTTCATGTTCGACCACAAGTGCGTCTTCCGCATCAAGGAAACCGAAGGCATGGACCTGGAAGAACTGGAGCTCGAACTCATAGACTACGGCGCAGAGGAAGTATTCGAGGAAGTGGAAGTTGACGAGGACGACAACGAGACCAAGACCGTATGCATCTACGGCAGCTACGAGTCCTACGGAACCCTTCAGAAATACATTGAGGAAAACGGCTACGAACTCGTTTCAGGAGGTTTCGAGCGCATCCCTAACGTAGACCTCAAGGAAGTCACTCCCGAGCAGAGGGCAACCCTCGAAAAGCTCATCGACCTTCTGGAAGAGGACGAGGACGTGACCCACGTTTACACCACTATGAAGCCTGCCGAAGAATAATCCCCAGGTTGTCTAAATAATACCTTAAAGGAAGACTTAATGTCTTCCTTTTTTTCGTTGTTAATGTATTGTGAATGTTCGCAATAATTACTATCTTGTGCAAGATTTGCCGCTTTATGCGCATTATCTGATTTTACCCCTAAAAATTATTAACCAACATATCTAATGAGTATTCAAACAGATAAGATTCAGGAGCTCGTAGAACGCAGGGCCGAGGCCAGACTTGGCGGCGGCGCCGACCGTATCGAGGCTCAGCACAAAAAAGGCAAGCTCACAGCCCGTGAGCGCCTCGCTCTTCTTTTGGACGAAGGCAGTTTCGAGGAGTTCGACCAGTTCGTGCAGCACCGCTGCACAAACTTCGGGATGGAGAAATCCCATCCTGACGGAGACGGAGTGGTTACCGGACAGGGAACCATCGACGGACGCCTGGTATACGTGTTCGCCCAGGATTTCACCGTGAACGGAGGTTCACTCAGCAAGACAATGTCAGAGAAAATCTGCAAGGTGATGGACATGGCAGCCCGCAACGGCGCCCCGTGCATCGGCCTTAACGACAGCGGCGGCGCCAGGATCCAGGAAGGAATCGACGCCCTTGCCGGCTACGGAGAGATTTTCGAGAGGAACATCCTTTCTTCCGGAGTAGTTCCGCAGATCAGCGGAATATTCGGTCCTTGCGCAGGCGGAGCAGTATACTCCCCCGCCCTGACTGACTTTACCGTAATGGTTCAGGACACTTCCTATATGTTCCTTACCGGACCCGCCGTAGTAAAGCAGGTAACCGGAGAAGAAGTGAACCAGGAAGAACTGGGCGGAGCAGCGGTACATTCTTCAAAGAGCGGCGTGGCCCACTTTGCCGCAGCTGACGACAAGGAAGGAATCCAGACAATCAAGGAGCTTCTGAGCTATCTGCCCCAGAACAATATGCAGAGCGCTCCCCTGTGCCCCACGGCAGACCCCGCCGGCCGCGCAGACGACGCCCTCAACGACATAATCCCCGACAACCCCAACAAGGCTTACGACATGTACGCCATAATCGGCAGCATCGTGGATGACGGCAAATTCTTCGAGGTACACAAGAATTTTGCAAAGAACATTATCGTGGGATTCGCCCATATGAACGGACAGAGCGTAGGCGTGGTTGCAAACCAGCCCAACGTGCTTGCCGGAGTGCTTGACATCAACGCCAGCCGCAAGGCAGCCCGCTTCGTACGTTTCTGCGACGCGTTCAACATCCCTCTCGTAACTCTGGTAGATGTTCCCGGATTCCTCTGCGGAACCCAGCAGGAGTACGGCGCAATCATCACCAACGGCGCCAAGCTCCTTTACGCTTACGGAGAGGCCACCGTTCCCAAGGTTACGGTAACCCTTCGCAAGAGCTATGGCGGAGCGCACATCGTGATGAGCTGCAAGCAGCTCCGCGGCGACGTCAACTACGCCTGGCCCACCGCATCCATCGCAGTGATGGGAGCTGAGGGAGCCGTAGACGTCCTCTTCAAGAACGCCGGAGACGAGCGCGAGCAGAAGATCAACGAATACAACGACCTCTTCTCCAACCCTTACCGCGCCGCAGAGAAAGGCTACATTGAGGATGTGATTGAGCCTCGCAACACCCGCTTCCGCGTAATCAGGGCCCTGGAGACTCTCAAGGGTAAGAAACAGGACATCCCTGCCAAGAAACACGACAATCTGCCATTATGATGAACCTGCTTTTCACTGAGTTACCCGGCGGACATACAATCACGGACAAAGGGGCCGCGTTGTTGCAGACCGACCCTCACGGCACCACCCTTACCCTTATTGCCGTGTCCACCGTATTCCTGGGACTGATAATCCTGTACTGCATATACACGCTGTCGGGAAACATCTTCTCAGGCAAATACAAGAAAGATCCGTCCAAGAAGAAAGCCGCCAAGGCCAAAGCTTCGGCAAAGGCCGGAGGAATGAGCCCCGAGGTGGCTGCAGCCATCGCAATGGCCCTTAACGCAGGCGCAGGCAACGAGGCCGAGATTGCGGCCCTCACCGCCCTAAGCCTGTATCTTGGCACAAGCACCCACGACGCAGAATCATACGTACTCACCATCAAGGATGCTGACGTCACCTGGAACAACAAAATTAACTTTAGAAAATTACCACGATAATGAAAGAATATAAATTCAAGATCAATGGCAACGACTACACTGTTGTCATCAATTCCGTAGAAGGCTCCAACGCAGCCGTTACAGTAAACGGAGCAAATTACAATGTTGAAATCGAAAACGCCCCTGCAGCAGTGGCAGCAGCTCCTGCAGCACCGGCAGCCGCTCCCGCGGCAGCCGCAGCTCCCGCAGCCGCCCCCAAGGCAGCGGCTCCGGCCGGAGGCAAGACCATAACCTCCCCTCTTCCGGGCGTCATCATCGACGTTAACGTGACAGTGGGTCAGGCTGTCAAGAAGGGTCAGAAGATTGCCGTTCTCGAGGCAATGAAGATGGAGAACGAGATCCTTGCCGAGTTCGACGGCACAGTAACAGAGATTTTCATCAAGAAGGGTGATTCAGTTCTTGAGGGAGCCAACGTTGTAACTCTTGCATAATGGAGAATATAATTGAAAGTCTAAGACAATTCTGGCTGTTCACGGGATTCGCCAACGCGACAGGGCCGCACCTGATCATGATACTTATCGGTATCATCTTCATCACCCTGGGAATAGTCAAGCACTGGGAGCCGCTTCTGCTGGTACCTATCGGATTCGGAATGATAGTGGGAAACATCCCTCTGTTCCCCGGCCTGCAGGTAAGTATCTATGAGCAGAATTCGGTGCTCAACATCCTGTACCAGGGAGTGCGGATGGGATGGTACCCGCCGCTCATCTTCCTTGGTATCGGAGCAATGACGGACTTCTCCGCCCTCATATCGCAGCCGCGCCTCATCCTCATCGGAGCTGCGGCGCAGTGCGGTATCTTCGGTGCCTACCTGCTTGCCCTCACACTGGGATTCACCCCCAGCGAGGCCGGAGCAATCGGCATCATCGGCGGCGCCGACGGTCCTACCGCAATCTTCCTCAGCGGAAGGCTTGCACCGGACCTTATGGGAGCAATCGCCGTGTCGGCTTACTCATATATGGCCCTCGTGCCTGTGATCCAGAAGCCTATAATGCTGCTTCTCACCAACAAGAAAGAAAGGCTCATCCGTATGCCCAGGCCCCGCAGCGTAAGCCAGAAAGAGAAGATCATCTTCCCTGTCATCGGTTTCATCTGCACCGCCTTCATAGTTCCTTCGGGACTTCCTCTGCTGGGTATGCTCTTCTTCGGAAACCTGCTTAAGGAATCCGGAGTTACAAGGCGTCTTGCAGAGACCGCCCGCGGACCGCTCATCGACGTGGTCACCACCCTCATCGGTCTTACCGTAGGTGCTTCTACCCAGGCAAACGTGTTCCTCACCGGCAACTCCCTTAAGATCTTCGGCCTCGGCCTCCTTTCATTCGTGATTGCAACCACCTGCGGCGTCCTTTTCGTCAAGTTCATGAACTTGTTCTTGAAGGAAGGTCACAAGATCAACCCGCTCATCGGCAACGCCGGAGTATCCGCCGTGCCTGACAGCGCGCGCGTATCTGAGACCGTAGGTCTGGAATGCGACCCGGGCAACCACCTGCTTATGCACGCTATGGCACCTAACGTTGCCGGAGTTATCGGCTCGGCCGTTGCAGCAGGTATCCTACTGGGATTCCTCGGATAATGTTTTATAAAATATAAACCTTAAATAATTATTAACATGCAGAACAAATTACAAGAATTGACTGACCGCCTGTACCAGGAAGGATTGTCAAAAGGTAAAGAAGAAGGAGCCAGACTTGTAGAAACTGCACAGTCAGAAGCCCAGGCCATCATTGAGAAAGCGAAGG
>JAGCVB010000092.1 GCA_017962585.1 Bacteroidales bacterium | reverse complement strand
GGACAGGCCGGAGCCTCCGATACCGAGAACGAGGCCTTGCCTGACGACAATATTTCCCAATATGGAGGGGATGAAGATTCATCAGAGGTCGAAGCTTAAGCTCCGGCCTTTTTACAATCTGCCGGAAGACACCAGAGTACTCATCCTGGCATTGGCGGCGGGCCTTCTTTCCGGAGGGGCTGCCGTCCTTCTCAGGTTTTTGATCGAATGGATCAAGGAGAGCCTGATTCCTCTTTCCGCAGGCTTCTCCTATCGTTTTTCAAACTTGCTGATACCGGGTGTGGGAATGCTCCTGTCGCTGCTATTCGTAAAGTATTTCGTAAAGGACAACATCAGCCACGGAGTTACCCGGGTTCTTGAAGCCGTCTCCCGGAACGAATCCCATATCAAGAGCCACAATATGTGGTCTTCTATGGCCTCCAGCGCCGTGACAATCGGCTTCGGAGGCTCGGTAGGAGCAGAGGCGCCCATAGTTCTTACGGGCGCCGCTATAGGCTCCAACCTGGCCCGCCTGGCCAAGTTCTCATACGCCAACATAACGGTGCTGCTGGGATGCGGCGCCGCCGGCGCCATAGCGGGCATTTTCAAGGCTCCTCTGGCCGGCATACTGTTCACTATGGAGATACTGATGTTCAATCTCTCTATGGCGTCCCTGCTGCCATTATTGCTCTCTGCGATGTCCGCCACGGTGGTGTCGTACATTTTCACGGGGCAGACGGCAATGTTCCACTGCACCCTTACCCCTTTCTCCATGCAGAACATCCCGTTCTACATCCTTATGGGAATGCTGTGCGGAGTGGGATCGGTCTTCTTTATGAACGCCACCCTGGGCCTGGAAGACAGGCTCGGAAGGCTAAAGAACTCCTACGGCCGCTGGGCCCTCTGCGCCCTCGGCCTTGGCATACTGATATTCCTCTTCCCCGTGCTATACGGCGAGGGTTATACTTCCATCATCTCCCTGCTCAACGGCCACGTGCTTGAGATGGACACGCAGACGCCGCTGTCGTTTATGCTGGACAGCCCCTGGGGCGTCCCCCTGTTCTTCCTGCTGGTGTTCTTCGTCAAGGTATTGGCTATGACGTTCACCAACGTGGGCGGAGGCGTGGGAGGCACATTCGGACCTACGCTTTTCGCGGGGGCTATCGCGGGATTCGTCATAGCACGCAGCCTGAACCTGATATTCGCGTCGCGGGGGATAGTGGTTCCCGAGCAGAACTTCGTCCTTGTGGGTATGGCGGCAATGATGGCCGGCGTGATGCAGGCGCCGCTCACGGCAATCTTCCTCATAGCGGAGATAACGGGCGGGTATGAGCTGTTCCTCCCGCTGATCATAGCGGCTACCATTTCGTTCGGCACTACGCGCCTGTTCGAGAAGTATTCCATCTACACAAAGCGCATCGCTCAGGCGGGGGACCTCCTGACTCACGACAGCGACCAGGCTGTGCTTACGCTGCTCAAGACGTCGGATCTGGTGCGCGACAAGTATCCGCGCATAACGCCTGACGCCAGCCTGAGGGATCTGGTGGGCGTCATTTCCGGCAGCAACGCGGCTTTAGTGGCGGTGGTGGACGATAGGGGCGTGTTCCAAGGCCTGGTCAATATAGAGGACATTCGCAAACTGCTCTTTGACGAGAGCAAATACGACTCGCTGAAGGTGTACAACCTGATGGTGCAGCCGCCCACATACGTGAAGATGGACGAGAAAATGGACAGCGTGATGGCCAAGTTCGACAAGACCGGGGCCTGGAGGCTGCCGGTGGTGGATTCTGAAAAGAGATACAAGGGTTTCGTGTCCAGATCACGCATCCTTACCGCATACCGAGAAGAATTGAAAGAAATATCCAGGGCATAGTGAAAGACATCTACGTAAACCATATCGCGCAGCAGATGCAGGTGAAAGCCTGGCAGATAGAGAACTGCGCCCTTATGTTCGAGCAGGGAGATACCATACCGTTCATCAGCCGCTACCGCAAGGAGCGCACCGGCGGCCTGGACGACGCCTCCGTGGCCGAGATAAAGCATTGGGTGGACCTTTACCAGGATATGGAAAAGCGCAAGGCCACTATCCTGGAGACCATAGCCTCGCTGGATAAGCTTACGCCTGAATTGAAGGCCGCGATTGAGAAATGCGTGATTCCGGCCGAACTGGAAGACCTGTACCTTCCTTACAGGCCCAAGCGCCGTACCAGGGCTACAGCGGCCAAGGAGGCGGGTTTAGAGCCTCTGGCGGACGTTATGTTTGCCGTGCGCACACGCAATCCTCAGGCTGAGGCTCAGAAGTATGTGGGGGACAAGGTTCCCGGCGTCGAGGAGGCCCTTGCGGGCGCTAGGGATATAATTGCCGAGCGCCTGAGCGAGACCGCTTCCGTGCGCGAGACGCTGCGCGGGATATTCCGCGCAAGGCGCATCGTGGCTAAGGCCACGAAGGCCGCGCAGGACAATCCCGAAGCAGCCAAGTACCGCAGTTATTTCAACTTTTCAATGCCTCTGCAGCGCATTCCGGCGCATAACCTTCTGGCCATCCTGCGTGCCAGCGGCGAGGGCTTCCTCTCTGTGAGTCTGGACACCGATGCGGAGAAATGTTCAAAGAAGCTCTATTACGATTTCTGCCAGGAGCATTCGTATCCGGCAGAACCGCTTGCAGAGCAGATAAAGATGGCGGTTGAGGATTCATTCAAACGCCTGCTGGAGCCATCAATCACCAACGAAATAATAAAAGAAGCCAAGGAGAAGGCCGACATAGAATCCATAAAAGTCTTCGGGGAGAACCTTACCCAGCTGCTGCTCTCCGCCCCTCTGGGGCAGAAACGCACAATGGCGGTAGACCCTGGCTTCCGCAACGGCTGCAAGATAGCCTGTCTGGATGAATACGGCTCTCTGCTGCACCATACCGTTATCTTCCCTCATCCTCCCCAGAACCAGAAAGTCAAGTCCATCATCGAGGTCCAGGATATGCTGGAGAAGTACTCCATCCAGGCCGTCGCCCTGGGAAACGGAACTGCTTCAAGGGAAACTGAAGAATTCTTCAAGAAGATCCAGCTTCCAGAAGGTTGCAAGGTCTGGCTCGTAAGCGAAGACGGCGCTTCCATTTACTCCGCCTCGGAGGCTGCCAGAAAGGAGTTTCCCGACGAAGATGTCACTGTGCGCGGCGCCGTATCCATCGGCCGCCGCCTGATGGACCCCTTGGCAGAACTCGTAAAGATAGATCCCAAGAACCTGGGCATTGGCCAGTACCAGCACGACGTTGACCAGGCTCTTCTGAAAGAGAAACTTGACAACACAGTAGAGCACTGCGTGAACAGCGTAGGTGTAAATCTGAATACGGCCAGTCCGTACCTTCTCTCATATGTCGCTGGAGTGGGCCCGGCTCTCGCCGCAGGCATCGTCTCTTTCAGAGACTCCGCAGGCGGCTTCGCCTCCCGTTCCCAGCTCCTCAAAGTGCCCCGCCTCGGTCCCAAGGCCTTCGAGCAGTGCGCGGGCTTCCTCCGCATCAGGGACGCAAAGAATCCTTTGGACAATTCTGCTGTGCACCCGGAGGCCTATCATATCGTAGACAAAATGGCGGCAGACCTGGGTGTCCCAGTCAAGGATCTGGTGGGAAATGCCCAGCTTGTCAGCAAGATAAAGGCAGAGGATTACACTGACGATACTTTCGGCCTTCCCACAGTCAACGACATTCTCAAGGAACTCCTCAAACCAGGACTCGATCCGCGTCAGGCAGCGCAGGAGTTCGAGTTCGCCCAGGACGTGCATTCCATAGAGGACCTCAAGGTAGGAATGGAGCTCCCTGGCATCGTCACCAACATCACCAACTTCGGTGCCTTCGTAGACATAGGCCTTCACGAAAATGGTCTCATTCACGCATCGCAGATGGGTGTAAAGGGAATGGCAGACCCCTCCAAGATCCTCAAGCTCCACCAGCACATCAGAGTCACCGTCCTCCAAGTTGACCTCGACCGCTCCCGCATCTCCCTCCGCCTCATTCGTCCGGAGCAGGGGGTATAGCCACGAAAACCTTCCGCTTCGCTCCATCCCGTCTGGCGCTAGCGTCAAACCGTAGAGGCACCAGGGGGTCTAAGTCGCTTTCGGCGTGAGCCTGCTTTTGTTGCGACTTTGACCCCTTGGTGCCTCTGTGGCCCTAAAGAAGGTTATTTGATGTCAGGAAGACCGAGATCCTTGAATGTACGGGGTGCGGGTACACCAGGGAGAGGCTTGCGGGTCTTGATCTGCTCAAGGGCAACCTCTACGGCCTTCAGGAGCTGCTCGTCAATGCCGGCAGCCTCCTTCACAGGATCATTGTCCAGGAGGATGTCAGGATCCACGCCGTGGTTCTCCACGATCCACTCGCCAGTCTTGGCGTCGTAGTTGGTGAAGAACGGAACGCGCACGTCCGTGCCGTCAAGGTAAGGCAGCGATCCGCTGATACCGATGATTCCGCCCCAGGTCCTGGTTCCGATGACAGTTCCCAGGTTGTTGGCCTTGAAGCTCCACGGGAACAGGTCTCCGTCAGAAGCCGAGTACTTGTCAATGAGGAGCACCTTGGGTCCGGTATGAGTTCCCTCAGGAATGGTGCCGGTGGTGGTGCCGGTACGGTACATTGTCATCCGATAGGCCTCCCTCTGCAGACGCTCGATGATCATAGGAGATACGTTTCCGCCTCCGTTGGCACGGTCGTCGATTATGAGGGCTTCCTTGTCAAGCTGAGGATAGTAGTAGCGTACGAACTCGTTCAGTCCTTCCTCGCTCATATCAGGGATGTAGATGTAGCCGACCTTTCCGCCGGATTTCTCCTCCACGGTCTTGATATTGTTCTGAACCCACTCGTAGTGGTACAGCGGATACTCGTCGTCTATGGGCTTCACAACCACCTTCTTTCCGCCGGCTGCGGCAGAAGAGTTCACTGTGAGTTCTGTGAGGACTCCGGCCTTGCCTACAAGCATCTTGTAGATGTTGTTCACGTCCTTTGTGGATACGCCGTTGATGGCGGTGATGTAGTCGCCTTCCTTAACCTCGATGCCGGGCTCGGTAAGAGGGGAGCGCAGGCTTTCTGAATAAGGTGCGCCCTGGAGTATCTTGGTGATCTTGAAGAAACCGCTGCGGTCCTTGACCATCTCGGCGCCGAGGAGTCCCATCTGTGTGCGCGGGGCCTTGGGGTATTCTCCCACGGTGATGTAAGCGTGTCCGCAGGCAAGTTCGGAAATCATCTCACCTATCACGTAGTTGAGGTCCAGGCGGGTCTTTACGTAAGGCAGGAGCGCGGCGTATTTGGTCTTGAGGGCCTTCCAGTCGCGTCCGTGCATATTCTCCAGGTAGAAGCCGTCGCGGAATGCGCGCCAAACCTCGTCGAAGATCTGCGGCCACTCCTCGCTGTAGTCGATCTCGGCTGTCAGGTTGCCCATATCAACCTTGTTGGAAAGGCTTACCTTGGGGGCGGGGAAGTTCTCTACGTAATACTCGTTGCCCTTTGAGAAGATGGCCTTCTTGTCGCCTGCGCGGTAGGAGAAGCCTGCATCTACGCAGGAGTCGTCCTTTCCGGTGGCGAAGTCGTAGCAGCGGGTCTCACGTCCGGAGGAGTACCACAGCTTGCTGCCGTCGCAGTAAACGCCGCCGCCTCTGCCCTGAATCCTAACAGGCAGCTTGACGATGCGGTCTGCGATTCCGTCAGGATCTATCTTCACTGTCACGGCGCCGTCCTTGCCCTCGTCCTTGCCGGGCTGGGTTGCGCTGACGCCGTCCTTGGGAAGCAGCGGGGAAGGGGTGTCTTTTGCGAGCATAGCCATATAGCTGGCGCTCATATTGGAGTAAGCGTAATCCCATTCTACGCGGCTGTAGATAGGGGAGAGGTCACGGTCAGAACTGAAGATGAGGTATTTGCCGTCGGCGCTGAAGACGGGGCCGCTGGAGTTGTACCACCTCTCCGTTACGGGATACTCCTTGCCGGTATCCAGGTTGTATACGTAAACCACGCTCATCTCGTTGGCGGCGGGCTTGGTATATGTGATCCACTTGCTGTCAGGTGAATACTCCACGCCGTAGAATTCGCTCTCGGGGCAGGTCATAATTATCTTGCGGGCCTTGGTGGCGGGATCTACCTCCAGGATGCGGTTCTTGCGGTCTGTGTAAAGGATCTTCTTTCCGTCCGGGCTCCACTGCAGGGTGCGGATGTATGTGTCGTTGTTGCTGGTGAGCTGAACGGGGGCCTTTGTCTGGTCCTGGGCGTCCTGGAGCCAGATTTCGGTCTCGCCGGTGCGGTCGCTGATGAAGGCGATGCTTTTTCCGTCAGGGCTCCAGTCGGCTGC
>JAGCVB010000091.1 GCA_017962585.1 Bacteroidales bacterium | reverse complement strand
TTCGTACACGATTTCTCCGCCATTATCCTTAATGAGGGATGTGTACTTGGCAACCGCTTCCTTCATCTGGGAATCAGACAAAACGGGAGTTGCAATGAAAACGGTTTCGTAAGATTTTAACATCTTTGGATGGTTTGATAATAAAATAAATAACAGCCCTTCGGAGGGCTTTCCTCACAAAGGGCTGCAAATATAGGAATTTAAACTTTTATTTGCAAGGAATATTTTCCAGAACGGCTTTCAGGTACTCCCAGCACATACCTACGGTATCTATCTTCACCCTCTCGTCCGGAGAATGCGGGTGAACGATGGTAGGGCCTATGGAAACCATCTCCCAGTTAGGATAGGTTGCTCCCATAAGGGCGCACTCCAGTCCGCCGTGGGTGGCGAACACCTTCATATCCTTTCCGTAAAGGTTCTTGTATGTGTCTTTCATCACCTTGATTATAGGCAGGTCCGGTTTGGGAACCCATCCAGAGTAGCCACCAGAGAATTTAATCTTGGCACCTGCGAGCTCAAATATGTAACCTATCCTCTTTGAAAGGCCAGCCTTGGAAGAGTCTATGGCGCTGCGCATCAGGGAAACAACCTTGATATGACCTCTGCCGCTGCGTACTATTGCCAGGTTGGTGGAAGTCTCAGTAAGGCCGGGCATACTCTGGCTCATACGGATGACGCCGGAAGGGCAGGCAAGTATTGCTTTGAGTGCGTTGGCGGCCACTTTTTGCTCTATGCACCTCCTTGGACGGGGGCAAGGCTCTATTGAGTACTTCATCCCGGGATCGCTCTGCTCAAAGCATTTCCTGGAATTCTCAAGGTTCTTCCCTACCTTGGCAAGGACTCTGTTGACCTTGTCGACAGGAACGAGTATCACGGCCTGGGCCTCGAAGGGAATTGCGTTGCGCAGGCTGCCGCCGTTGAAGCTGACCAGCTTTACAAGGCCCTTGTCTACGCTCTCCACTATTGCACGTGTGACAATCTTGTTGGCATTGCCCCTGTAGAGGGATATGTCCATTCCGGAGTGTCCGCCCTGCAGGCCTTTAACTTCTACCTTGAATGCCTTGTGCCCCTTTGGAACAGGCATAGCTTTGTATCTGAAGTCTGCAACTGCGTCCAGGCCTCCGGCGCAGCCAATGCAGAGTTCACCTTCCTCCTCGGAATCCAGGTTGATGAGGATGTCGCCCTGCAGGATGCCGGGCTTGAGGTTCTGGGCGCCTGTCATTCCGGTTTCCTCGTCATAGGTGGCGAGAACCTCGATGGGACCGTGCTTGATGTCCTTGCTTTCGCAAACTGCCATTCCTAGGGCGAGCCCCATTCCGTTATCAGCTCCCAGGGTGGTGCCTTTGGCGCCGACCCAGTCTCCCAGGATCTCAGTCTGGATGGGGTCTTTTGTGAAATCGTGGTTAGAGGAAGCCACTTTCTGAGGCACCATATCCATATGGCCCTGGAGAATGACTCCGCGACGGTTTTCGTATCCCGGAGTTGCCGGAACGCGGAAAATGATGTTGCCTGTATCGTCTTTTATTGTTTCGATCCCGTGCTCCTTTCCCCATTTGTAGAGGAATTCCTGAGCTTTCTGCTCGTGCTTAGAAGGACGCGGAATCTGGGTGAGGGAATAGAAATTATTCCACACCACTTTTGGTTCCAGATCTTTAATGCTGCTCATAAAAATATGTGGTTAAGTTTTTAGATTGTTCTTACTGTACGGGATACACCCTGTCTTCTCCAAGCTGATATACCGGTATGCGGCTCTGCAGGAAGGGCTTTACGCCGTCTGAAACCTTGACGTCGCATATTGCAGGGATTCTCACTGTCTGGGTGGCCTTGGCCTTGGAAATTGCCCTCGGATCTGAGAAAGGAGCGCTTGCAATCTCCTGGGGAACGATGTCCAGGTAATAAGGTTTGCCGTCCAGCTCTTCGGCCGGGAGGAGCCCCTCTTCGTCTGAAAGACGGAAGATGACGTAAATCTGGTCTTTCTCGTCGGATGACGGGGAGAGTTCGAATGTAACGGTCTGCTCCTCTGTGACAGTGTTGCCGAGGAACAGGGAGAGATACTCCTGCTCAAGGGCGGTCAGCTCGTCGATGGCGGCCTTCATTGCCTCTCCGCTGTAGGTGGCGTCCGTGTCGCCGGTGATTATCTGAATGCGGTTGCGCCTCAGGTTGAAGATCATGTCGGCGGCTTCCCTGGCTTTCTGGTCAGGGGTCTTCTGGACCGTCATACTCTGGGAGACGAGGCGGCTGGCGGCTCCGGCGGAATAGAGGGTGGCAGCCTCCGAGGTGTAATTGGAGGTGAGGCCCTTGGACTCGAATCCAGCCTTGGCGAAGCCGGGCTTGCTCCATACCGAAACTCCGGATGCGTCGGTATCGGACCCGTAATTCATTACCACGCTGGTGAGGGTGGCCTTTGAGGAATCCTCTTTCTTAGCCTCTACGCCCAGGTATTTCTGGGCGAACTCGGCGTACGGGCCGGCGTAGAACTTTTCCTGCACGGCGCTGACCTCGAACGAGAGTTTGGTCTTGGGCTGCATCTGCTGGGCCTTGGCCCCTATGCAGCAAAGCAGCATAAAGGCTGCGGCTGTAAAAAGTCTTTTCATATTATTTCCATCTTTTGTGCGTCCAGAGATAGTTCCAGGGCTGCGCCTCGATGTCTTTCTGGAGCAGTGAATAATACTGTTTCATTATCTGGAGGGGCTCCATTGTGGAAGCGTCCTCGCATATTGGAGTGAAGGTGAGCCTGTAGCGGCCGCGCTTCACCCACGATACGTTCATATAAGCAACACTCATTCCTTTCTTATGCGCGACGGCCACACCGCCGTACATAGTGTCTGTCTGCTGATGCATGAACTCCCCAACCGGAAGCCTGTCCACATTGCGGTAGGGAGCCTGGTCAGTATTCATATTGTACAGCTTCTTCTTCCCTGCCGCCAGGTTGACCAGTGCGTAACGGAAGAATTCGGAAGTCTCCACATAACCGTCGAAGGAAGGGTCCTTAACCGTAGTGAGGCGGTTTTTCTTGAGGAACTTATCCCAGACTTTGCTGGAAGGGCGCTTGTAAACGACCACCACATTGTCTTCAGTGAACGGGCAGGGCGATCCTTCCGGACGGTCGAAATAGTTTATTGAGCCGAAGAATTCCCAGTTTCCGCAATGGGAATTGAGGATCATTACGGCCGGGGACACTTCCATCAGATGCTGTATGACCTCAGGATTGACCATCTCTTCAGGGCAGTTCTTCACGAAACGGCTCGGATTGGTGCATCCTCCGTACCAGATTGCCTCTACTATGATGTCGGCCAGGTGGCTGTAGAACCGGTCCGCTATCTCGGTCAGTTCCCAGTACTTCTTGTCCGGGAAACTGCGGGAGAGATTGGTCATCACCACGTCCCTGCGGTAGTGAATCACG
>JAGCVB010000090.1 GCA_017962585.1 Bacteroidales bacterium | reverse complement strand
CGTGTACGGCTACCAGAGTTTCAGGGTGGATGTGACCTCCCTCTGCAAACCATATCCGGAAGTGAATGAGGTGGAAGTCCTCTGCGAGAATGAAGGGAAGAACACCCGTTGGTACTCCGGCTCCGGTATGTTCAGGAACGTTTGGCTGATGAAGCTTCCCAAGAACAGCATCGACGAGTGGGACGTTTTTGCCCGCACTTTAACCGCTGACAAGTCTTCGGCGACAATCCTGGTAACTTCCGACGTGCCTTCGGAGGCAAAGGTTGACATCTTTGCTCCCAACGGGCGTAAAGTGGCGTCCGGAAAACTCTCGGAAGAGATTAAGATAAAGAAGCCCGCCCTCTGGTCTCCTGACTCGCCTTCGGTCTACAAGGCCATTGTATCAAACGGAGACGACAGAGTCTGCATCAAATTCGGCATCAGGACCATATCGGTGTCCAGGGATAAGGGATTCCTGCTCAACGGTCAGCCTCTTCTGCTGAAGGGAGGATGCGTCCACCACGACCACGGCCTCCTGGGAGCAGCCTCGTATGATATGGCGGAAGACCGTAAGATCCAGCTGCTTAAGGACTATGGCTACAATGCCGTTCGCTGTTCCCACAACCTCCCATCGGAGCATTTCCTTGAAGCCTGCGACAGCATAGGCATAATGGTCCTGGACGAGTGCTTCGACCAATGGTTCCGGGCCAAAAATGACGAAGATTACCACCTGTTCTTCGCTGAGAGATACCTTGAGGACCTTTCGACAATGCTTCGCCGTGACAGGAACCACCCTTCAGTGGTGATGTGGAGCATCGGCAACGAAATTCCCGGCCGCCATACCGACGAAGGCCGCGAGGCTGCCGCAAGGATGCGTGAGCGCATCTACGCCCTGGACGGTACCCGTCCTGTGACTGCGGCACTCTGTACCTGGGACGATTTCCCCATGAACTGGACGCAAGATTCCCAGAAAGCGGCTGAGAGTCTGGATGTTGTAGGATACAACTACATAGACTGGGCTTATGAGCGTGACTTGGAAAGCCATCCTGACCGCATAATCCTGGGCACTGAAAGTTATGCCGCCAGGGCCGCCAATATGTGGAACCACGTGGAGGCGCAGACGGCAGTCATCGGAGATTTTGTCTGGACAGCCCAGGATTATCTGGGAGAATCCGGAATAGGCTATGCGATGTTCAACCGGCCCGGCGTCAGGACTCCTTTCTTTGCCGCTTACCCTTATTTCAACGGGTGGTGCGGCGATATCGACCTAATAGGCCAAAAGAAGCCCCAGTCTTATTACAGGGACGTCATCTGGGGCGAAGCGCCTGTGACCATAGGCGTCCGTCTTCCCGCTCCGGACGGGTATATGGCCCGTGTAAGCGGATGGGGCTACGGACCGGAGGTCAATGCCTGGGAAGATCCCGCGGTTTTTTTCACGGAGCACAACATCCCCAACATAGTACACGAGGCGGAAGGCGAGACATTCGACTGCGTTGCAGCACTGGAGACCCTGTCCACCAAACCTGTAACCGTCAGGGTTTATTCCCGTGCCGATGCAGTGCGGCTTTACCTTAACGGAAAACTGCTGGGAGAGCAGTCCCCCAATGAACTTCACGTAGCCGAATTCCAGACTGTCTATGAACCGGGAACTCTGACTGCCGTAAACATTGAAAACGGCGGGGAGAAAGACCGTTTCGAGCTTTCTACCAGCGGAAAGCCCGCTGAACTGATGCTCGTTGCCGACAAGAAAGAGATTGCTCCTGACGGCAGGGCGCTGTGCTATGTAACCGCCAAGCTGGTCGATTCCGAAGGCAGAACCATACAGGATTTTGAGGGAAAGGTGAAGTTCTCGGTTGACAACGGCCGCCTCCTCGCCTGCGGAAACGCCAATCCTACGGATATGGAGTCTTTCCGCAATCCGGAGCCCCGCCTATACGGAGGCTGCGCCCTCGCCATAGTCTCCGCCCCTGCGGGCTCATCAGGAAAAATACGCCTCACAGCCAGCCTGGCCGGCGTTCCTGAAGCAAGTGTAGTCATCAACGTGAAATAGAATAAGAAATGAGCAACTGCAAACCTGATAAGATTATCTACGATTTCGATACCGTGATTCCACGCGTGAACACATCGTCTTACAAGTGGGACTACAACCCTGAAGTGATTCCGCTGTGGGTGGCAGACATGGATTTCAAGGCCGCTCCATGTATCCTGGAAGCCATACAGAAGAAGATAGACCACGGTATCTTCGGTTATACCAAAACCCCTGACAGTTATTACTTCTCAGTAATAAACTGGTGGAAGCGCAGACACGCCTGGACCATTCAGAAAGACTGGATACTCCCCGTTGGAGGCCTTGTTCCGGGTACATCCATCTGCCTTTCCGCCCTTACTGAACCGGGAGACAAGGTCATCCTCAACACTCCGGCCTACAACGCTTTCTTCAACTGCATTAAAGACTGCGGAAGGGAAATCAGCGAAAGCAAGCTGCTCTACAAGGACGGAAAGTACAGTTTCGACTACGAGGACTTCGAGGCGTGCTGCAAGGATGCCAAGGTATTCCTGCTCTGCAACCCCCAGAATCCGGCAGGAAGGCTCTGGACCAAGGATGAACTGGAAAAGATCGGTGACATCTGCCTGAAGCACGGCGTCACTGTGATCACGGACGAAATCCATTGCGACATTGTCCCTCCCGGAAGCTCCTACACACCTTTCGCCGGCATAAAGGAAGAGTTCCAGCAAAACTGTGTTTCACTGATTTCGCCTACCAAATGCTTCAACATTGCAGGCCTCCAGGTGGCCAATATCGTGGCCGCCGACCCTGAACTCAGGGAGAAAATATCAAAGGTGATGGACTGGTGGGTCTATGTGGATATGAACCAGATAGGAGAGGCAGCCCTGCAGGGAGCATTCACGAAAGAAGGCGAAAACTGGCTGGACCAGATGAACGCCTACGTGCACGAGAATTTCCTGTATATGAAGGAGCGCTTCGCCAGTGAATTCCCGCAGGTCCACGTCTGCGACCTGGAAGCAACTTACCTGGCCTGGGCGGACTTCAGTGCCCTTATGCCCTCTACCAGGGAACTTCAGGACTACTTGATAGACAATTACAAAGTGTGGATTAACTCCGGGGAGATGTATGGCGACTGCAGGTTTATGCGTATCAACATCGCCTGCCCCAGGGCCACGCTGAAGGAGGGCCTGGACAGGGCGTTCGCCGGCATCAAGGCCTACCTTAGTCGATGACGCAGTCGCCCGGCGCCTTTATATTCTGATCCAGTATGATCTGGGAATAGGAATCCGCGTGGATGTGACCGCTGCGCGGATTTTTTACTGACGTGACATTGCCCCTGATGGTGGCCTGAACGTCGCTGTATTCGAAGGCGAGGTCCGCGTCAGCGTCCATCGTGCAATCTTCAAGGACAAGCCCCTGGGCGTAGCAGAGCGGCTGGGTTCCGGCAATGTGGCAGCGCACCAGCCTGAGGTTCCTGGAGTACCAGCCTACATATTCTCCGGATATGGTGGAATCGTAGATGGTCACGTCCCTGGCCTCCCAGAAGGAGTCTTTGGTCTCAAGGATAGAGTCGTGGATTTCCACGTTGCTGGCGTATTGGAACGCATACCTTCCGTCAATCTTGATCCTGTTTGCCTTGACGTTGCTGCAACGCATAAAGATGTATTTGGCTTCGTCAAAGCGGCAGTCTTCCACCTCCACGTCGCGGCAGTCCCAGAGAGTTTCGTCAGAATCCGTGAAATAGCACTCCTTGAGTTTGAGCCCGTCCATTTCACGGAACATCTTGGGGGCTATGATCTTGCAGTCCGACATCTCCATATCGGCCGAATACCATATAGCAGCACGTGCTCCCTCGGTAAAATGGCACCCCTTGACCAGGGTGTGCGTGCAACACCAGAGAGGATACTTCCCCTCGAAGCGGCAGTTGGTGACCTGCAGGTTGCCGCACTCCTTTAAAGCAGACTCCCCTTCCTGGAGAGTCACATTGTCAATAGCCTGGAATGTCACGTTGTCAATTGCAAGGTCGTGGCTTGCATACAGAGGGCGCTCTCCCCCATAAACGGCGTTCTCTACTCTGTTCATCACTTAAGCTGTAGTTGCGGTTAGCCTAGTACGCATCCAGCGTGTTCCGGCTATCCTGATTGCGAATATAATACCTTTTACACAAAGTTCTGTTGCCATTCCGATCCAATAACCGGCAAGGCCGAAACGAGGTATGAGCAGCAGCGCCAGTCCCAGGCGTATCACCCACATACTCATAAAGTTGATTATCGAAGGCACCAGGGTGTCCCCCGCGCCCACGCAGCAGCCGTAGCCCACTATGCTGACGCCGAACAGCAGTTCGGCCCAGGCCTCTATCCTCAGGCACCTGGCTCCAAGTTCTATCACCGCCGCATCCTGGCTCAGCAGGGCCATGATCTGAGGGGCGAAGGCGTACATCAGCACCGCCAGCAGAGTCATCATCCCCGCTCCGCAGGCGATTGAAATCCAGCTGATGCTGCGCGCCAGTTCCTTGCGCCCGGCTCCCAGGCTCTGCCCCACCAGCGAGGTGGCGGCGTCCTGCACGCCGTAGCCCGGCAGATAGCAGAAGCCCTCGGCTATTATGGCGAAGGAATTCGCGGCGATTGCCACCGTACCCAGCGGGGCTATTATGAAAGTGGCGGCCACATATGCGCCCCTGCTTACAATGTTCTGTATCCACAGAGGCCAGGTTATATCGAAGGCGCTGCCAAATATCTTCCGGGTATCCTGCGGGTCCTCTCCGGAAGGGAGGTCCTGCCTCAAATCCCTGCTGCGCAGGCAGGCGTAGAAGAGCAGGAAAAGCCCCGCGCACACCTCTGCGAGTCCTGTTCCGAGAGCGGCTCCGGCAACGCCCTTCCCTAACTTGAATATGAAGATATAGTTGAAGACCACGTCCAGCACGCACATCACCACGCTGGTGTAACTTGGAACTTTCATATTGCCGGTGGCGATGAGGGCGGACTCGCAGTATACCGCTATCTGGAAAACCGGCAGGAAAAGCGCATATATGCGGAAATACGCTTTGGCGTCGTCTATGATTTCCGGGCCGCCTCTGAGCCAGTGCGGAAGGTTCCCGCTTATGGCCAGAGCAGTCAGCGCAAAGACAAGGCTTATGCCCACAACGGTGAGAAGGCCCTTGCGGAAGATGCGCCTGGCACCGTCGTAATCACCGGCACCGCAGCGGTGCGCAATCTGAACAGTGAAACCGGAACTGTTGCCATAGCAGAAACTGCCGAAAAGCCAGGTGGATGTAGACATCAGCCCCACCGCAGCAGCCTGCACGCTACCCAGACGCCCCACCATGGAAGCGTCTATGTAACTCATCAGGCACATAGAAAGCTGTGCGAGGATTGCCGGTAAGGACAGCAGCAGTATGAGCTGGAACTGTTCGGAAACCTTGAGCGGCTGGCCGCTGCGCAGTTTCCCCAGCAAGATGTCTTTGGATCCCGCCATTTCTCAGCAGGGATTATTTAGAACCCAGATTGTAGAGCGCTTGGATCTCTTTATCTGAAAGACAGCGGTTGTAGATGCGGAAATCGTCCATCCAGCCCTTGAACATAGGATCTGATGCGTAGCGGCTGCGTCCCAGCCAGTTTGCTACTGTAGGAAGGTCCTGAGGCATCATGCAATGGGTAGTGCGTCCGGCTTTCTTTCCATTGACATAGAGGGTAAGCTCACCTTTGAAAGGAACTTTCTGGCCTTTTGCATTGACCTTGTTCCTGTTGGGGTTGGAAGCCGATTCTTTGTAGACAATCACGTAGTGGTCCCACTGGCCGGTCTTGATTGAATAACCCAGAGACGCGTCTGCGGGATTGCTGTTGATGTCGATTATGTTCCTTATGGCGTCATATCCGTCAACGACCCACTGCTCGAACCAGAGGTCATTTCCAGGTCCCTTTGAAGGGCGGCCTGCATACAGGCTGACAGCGTTACCGTCGCCCGGCATAATCTGGTTGAAATCGAATATCCTGGAGAACTCGCGGGACTCCTCCCACTTTACCCAGATGCTTACTGAATAGTTCCTGTTGAAATAAACAGCCTCTGTAGGATACTCCACATAGGCCCTGTCTCCGTCAAGATAAACCGAAGACTCGCCCACCGGACAGTCGTCAGAAATCTCGGCACCGTTCCTGAATATTCCGTCAAAATGGTAAGGGCCGAAATCCTTGGCGTCCCTTTCGAAGTCGGAATAAAGCACCAGGCCGTCGTTCAAGTCCTGGCTGCAGCTCGCGGCCATAATACACAGGGCCGACAAAAGTATGATCTTGGAAAATTTCATCTCTCGCTTATTTTTTAGCCTTCAAAATTAGTGATAATTGTCGGAAATATCTAATTTTCTGCAGTAGAAAGCGACATTGTTAAAAACTACGTTTTTCCTGTTAAAAAAAACTTCCGCCAAGATTGAAAAACTTGTCGTACCTTTAAAACCTAAACCGAATTTTAACGCGAAAAAACCATAACCCATATGAACGTAATCAAAAGAAACGGCGAAATCCAGCCGTTTGATTTCAGTAAGATAGAAGTAGCAGTAGAGTCCGCGTTCAAGGCCTGCGGATACGAAAAAACCCCCATCAGTTTCATTGAAGGCCTCAAGCATTTCATCGACATGTTCGATGACGACTATACTTTCAAGGTAGAAAAACTTCAGGACATAGTCGAGACCCAGCTGATGTATGAGAAATACTACACCGTGGCCAAGGCATACATCCTCTATCGCGAGAAGCATAAAGATTTACGTTTCATAAAGGAAAGGGTGGACTATATGGACACCTACGCCAAGTCAGACGCCAACGCCGCAACCTCTTCCGAGACTGATGCCAACGCCAACGTCGCCATCAAGAACGTGGCCAACCTGGACGGCGAGGTATACAAGACCCTCAACCGCCAGATCCAGCGCTACAGGATGAAGAAGAAACTCAAGGAACTCTATCCCGAGGTTGCAGACCAGTACGAGAAAGACCTCCTGAGCCACATCATCTACGTCCACGACGAGGCTTCCTCCCCTGCCGTCAAGAATTACTGCGAAGCCGTATCCCTCTACCCCCTGGTACAGGAAGGCACCCACGGTATGGACGGCCTTGGCGCCACCGCTCCCAAGAACCTCAGCAGTTTCTGCGGACAGTTCTGCAATCTGGCCTTCCTCCTTTCGGCACAGTGCAAGGGCGCAGTCGCATTCGGAGAATTCTTCAACGTATTCGACTATTACTGCGTCAAGGACTTCGGAGAGGACTACATCAACAAGATTGACGAAGTTGCCTCCTTCTATCCCAAGCGCACCATCGGGGACACCATCCACCAGTCTTTCCAGCAGATAGTGTACGGAATCAACCAGCCTGCAGGAAACCGCAGCTACCAGTCTCCGTTCACCAACATCAGTTACTACGACAGCAACTACTGGCACGCCCTGTTCGATGACTTCTACTTCCCTGACGGAACCAAGCCGTCCTGGGAGCGCGTAAGTTACCTGCAGAAAGACTTCATGCGCTGGTTCAACCAGGAGAGGACAAAGACAATGCTCACCTTCCCTGTTGAGACAATGGCCCTCCTTTCCAACGGAAACGACATAATCGACAAGGATTACAAGGACTTCACCGCCCAGATGTACGCAGAGGGTCACTCCTTCTTCACCTACATCTCCGACAACCCCAACGGCCTTGCCAGCTGCTGCCGCCTGCGCAACGAGATCCAGGAGAACGTATTCACCTTCACCAACGGACTCACCGGAGTCCAGACCGGAAGCGCCAACGTAATCACCCTCAACCTCAACCGCATAATCCAGAACTGGGCCAGGGACCGCGAGATGGACCGCGACTACGTCAAGGAGCACTTCAAGGACCTCTCAGCCGACTTCAAGCAGTATCTGGTGGACATCCTGGAAAGGGTTTACAAATACCACACTGCATACAAGACCCTGCTGTACGACACCGAGAAAGCCGGAATGCTCAACGCATCCAAGGCCAACTACATCAAGATGAACAAGCTGTACAGCACCATCGGAGAGAACGGAATCAACGAAGCCGCCGAGTTCATCGGCCTCACCTGCAACTACAACAAGCCGTATATGGAATTCTGCCGCCTTGTGACCGGCACCATCAGCGAGCAGAACAGGGCGCACTCCACAAAACTCTTCCAGTTCAACCAGGAGTTCGTTCCCGCTGAGGGCCTCAGCTCCAAGAACTACAACTGGGACAAGGCTGACGGATACTGGGTTCCTGAAGGAAGGGTTCTGTACAACTCATACTTCTACCTGGCAGACGATCCCGAGACCTCCGTACTGGACAAGTTCCGCCTGCACGGACGCGAGTTCACCGAGCTCCTGGACGGCGGCGTTGGCCTGCACTGCAACCTCGCAGAGCACCTCACAAAGTTCCAGTACCTCAAGCTCATAGACTTCGCCATCGCACAGGGTACATCCTACTTCACCTTCAACATCCCCAACAGCGAGTGTACCGACAGCAACTGCCATTACATAGTGAAGCAGCCCCTGGAGGTATGCCCCAAGTGCGGCGCCCCCATGCGGCAGTGGACCAGGGTAATCGGATTCCTCCGCCCCGTGGACGACTTCGACCACTACAGGCATATCGAGGCTAAACACAGGTATTACGCCAAGGAAGTAAAATGAAATACGTAGAAACCATGGTCGTCTTCAGGGAAGTCCCTGACGAGGTGACCCTGGCCATAAACATCAGCAACTGCCCTGTAAAGTGCCCAGGATGCCATTCCAGCTACCTGGCGCAGGACATAGGCGAGGAACTTGACAAAGAGTCCCTCGCCATGTTGGTAAAAATGAATCCCGGCATTTCGTGCGTTTCCTTCATGGGCGGCGACGCCGAGCCGGCTAAAGTGGGCCAGCTTGCAATGGAGGTGAAGAAAATCGACCCCTCGCTGAAGACCTGCTGGTATTCCGGCCGGGATTTGGAACATGCCAAACCCAATCTGGAAGTACTGGATTTTGTAAAGGTGGGACCTTACATAGAAGAAATGGGTCCTCTGGACTCTCCCACTACCAACCAGCGTTTTTACAAGATTGAGCACAGGCCTCAGGGAGTAGAGCTGACAGATATGACCGGCTGGTTCAGAAAGAAAATCTTTTAATCTTTAATTCTATGAAAAAGATAGGTCTCCTAATTTTAGCCGTAGCAGGAATCGCTGTTTGCGCCTGCTCTCCAAAAGTGCAGAAAGTTGACAAGTATGCCATCGACTGCACCCAGATCCGCGGTTTCAACTATACCCCGGCAACCGTTGCCGATCCGCGACACCACGTTGACACCTGGGTCTCATACGACCCCGACGAGGCTGCTTTCAACCTGGACCTGGCCAAGAGCCTGAATTTGAACATGGCTCGCGTGTTCGTCCCCTACCAGTGTTTTACCGAACTCGGAGACGAACTTGCCCCCAGGCTGCAGGACTTCGCACGCAAACTGGACGAACGCGGAATGGGCTTCGTTCCCGTTGTGGGCAGCGGCCGCTGGATGAGGGACACTTCCCTGCTGTATCAGGCAGAGGAATGGGTAGATTACCTGGTAAACGCCCTCAAGGACGAGCCCAACCTGATGATGTGGGACCTTATGAACGAGCCTGACCTGGCAATGTTCATGAAGGACATCAATTTCGAGAACTGCAAGCTCCTCTACAAACTCTTCAAGGAGAAAGATCCCGACACTCCCCTCACAATCGGAATGGAGAAAGTGTCCTGCATGATAGAGATGGCTGACTACGCCGACATCCTCCAGTTCCACAACTACTCCGAGACCCGCGACATGGTACGCGACACCATTGCACTGGCAAAGGCCTTTGCCGCATCGGTAGGCAAGCAGGTATTCAATGGAGAGATGGGATGCATAGCCCGCGGAAACCCTTATGACGTAACCCTGGAAGAGCATATGAAGGCCGGAATGGGCTGGACCATCTGGGAGCTTATGATAGTAAGGCAGGGCTGGGGTACCGTTCACGGAGTATTCTACGAGGACGGAACTGTCCGCGATCCTTCAATCCCCGCAGCCATCATGGGATGGTTCCGCAACAGGGAGAACCCCATGGACTACTTCCCCGACCGCGAAGACAAGATAACCAGTGTCCTGAACAGGATAGACCAGTGGAAGAAAGACGGTGCCAAGGACCTTGAAACCGGTCTCCACATAGCAGAGGTGGGCGCCAACATGCTCGAGTCCGCGCAACTGGCCCCTATGGCCGAGAATCCCAACTGGGAGGTGAACCAGCTTCGCAAGAGCAAGGATCTTAAAGAACTTAAGACCCTCTTGGACAAGTACTACACAATGCTCAAGCCTTACAAGAAATAGCCTATGCCAAAGATTGTAACGTTCGGCGAAATTATGCTCAGGCTGTCCACCCCCGGATTCAGCCGCTTTTCCCAGGCCAGGAGCTATGACGTATGCTTTGGAGGAGGAGAAGCAAACGTGGCAGTTTCGCTTGCCAATTTCGGAATGGAGTCGGAGTTCGTCACCCGTCTTCCTGAGAACGACATTGCAAAAGCCTGCGAAGCCGAACTGCGCAGTCTGGGAGTAGACACTTCACATTGCATTTACGGAGGGGAACGGCTCGGAATCTATTTCCTGGAGACCGGAGCCGTCTCCCGCCCGAGCAAAGTCATTTACGACCGCGCCCATTCCTCGGTTTCCGAGATTAAACCCGGAATGATAGACTGGGCCAAGGTGTTCCAGGGGGCAGACTGGTTCCATTGGACCGGGATAACCCCGGCCATAAGCCAGAGCGCCGCCGACACCTGCCTGGAGGCGGTCAAGGCCGCAAAGGCCCAGGGCTTGTATGTGTCCTGCGACCTCAACTATCGCAAGAACCTCTGGAAATACGGCAAGGCCGCATCTGAGATAATGCCGGAACTGGTCAGCCACTGCGACCTTATCCTGGGCAACGAAGAAGACGCCCAGAAGGTGTTCGGCATAGGCCCTTCCGCTCCGGGAGAGGCAATTGACGAAGGCCGTTACCTGGAGGTCTGCAAGGAGTTGCTGAAGCGTTTCCCTTCGGCCGAAAAGGCCGTCATCACGCTCCGCGGAAGCATAAACGCCAGCCACAACACCTGGGGCGGAGTCCTGTACAACGGCTCCAAGCTTTTCAAGAGCAAGCGCTACGATATCACGCACATAGTGGACAGGGTGGGCGCTGGCGACTCCTTTATGGGAGGCCTCATCTACGGCCTGCTGGCGTATAAGGACGACGCCAAGGCGCTGGAGTTCGCCGCAGCCGCATCGTGCCTCAAGCACACCATCCCCGGCGACTTCAACCGCGTGAGCGTGAAGGAAGTGGAGACCCTGATGAACGGAGACGGCTCCGGAAGAGTAAACAGATAGGCTATGGGAAGATTCTCCAAAGACAGTGTCCTGGGCACCATGGCCCGCACCGGAATGGTTCCGGTGTTCTACAATCCTGACGTCGAGACCGCAAAGGCAGTCCTGAAGGCCTGCTTCGACGGCGGAGTGCGCCTGTTCGAATTCGCGAACAGGGGCCCCGCCGCAAGGGAGGTCTTCAAAAGCCTGGCGGAATTCGTACCTTCCAATCTTCCTGAACTGATTCTGGGAGCGGGAACTGTAATGGACAGGGAGGCGGCGGAATTCTTTATGGACAACGGGGCTGAGTTTATCGTAGGCCCTATGTTCAATCCGGAAGTGGCTGTCGTCTGCAATGAAAGGGGCGTTCCCTATATGCCCGGCTGCGGAACAGTGACCGAGGTATGGACTGCCCAGCAGGCTGGCTGCGAGGTATGCAAGATATTCCCCGGAGACGTCCTCGGGCCGGCTTTCGTAAAGGGGCTGCTGGCTCCGATGCCCTGGAGCAAGGTGATGGTAACCGGAGGCGTAAAGCCGGAAAAAGAGAACCTGGAAGCCTGGTTCAAGGCGGGAGTTATGTGCGTAGGAATGGGAGGAAACCTGTTCCCTAAGGATGCTCTCGAGAAAAAGGACTGGGCAAAGATAACCGCCCTTTGCAGGGAATCTATCCAGACTATAGCCGGACTCTAATTGCGGGGAACAACCGCGCTGAAATCATCTGAACCAACTACGAAATAGTCTCCCTGGTATGTGAATGCCAGGGATTTCAGTTCATTGGCGTTTATCCTGCGGAACTTGTTGCAATGGGCGCAGGCCGGCACGGAAAAGAGTACGCCGCCGCCGCAAAGCAGCACATATTGGTCGCCCAGATAGTCGTATATTACTGAGAAGGGCTCTTCTTCCAGATAATAGGAGCCCTGGGAGGCTGAATACGACAGTTCCCTGTAACTCCACACCGAGCCCTGACTGGATATGAACATAGCCGGAGCGCCGACGTCAGTGGTCCCGACTACAGCCAGGTTCTCCAGTCCTATCTCTATGTCCGAGAAGCAGACGCGAGGGTAAAAGCCGTCGTACTGGGCGTTGAAATCCAGGACAGTCCAGTTTTCCAGGTCCGTGGTGCGGATGATCTCCCCTTCCGAGGTGACTCCGCAGCAGAATTGGAGACCTGCCGACAGGGCTGTAAGCGAACCTTTGATATCCAGAGGAAGAACCTGCGGCGAGGTATCGAAGTTGTCCAGACATACGATCCGGGCCCCGTCAGTGGTGTTCAGCCCTACAATGAGCCGGTCCCTGAAGACTGCTAGGGATATGGCATCTCCTTCCAACTGAATGGTGTCCAGATTCTCCCCGTCGTAAACTGCGAGGAGCCCGTCTGCTGCTGCGGCCAGGCAGTTCCTGAAAACATAGACGTCGTTAATGACCGAAGCGGAAGGCAGTTCTACGGTTTTTTCAAGTTTACCGTCGGGAGAGTATAAATCTATCTTTCCCGCCTCTCCCGCTGCGGCAAAGTATCCCATATAAGGGATGACTGACTTATAGGCAAAGCAAATCTGCTGCCCGGACAGACAGAGTCCGGACAGCAGTATTGCTATTAAAAGTGTCAGCCTACTTCGCACTGGTATTTGAAATCTTGAAGTAGTCGAAGGAAGCCTTGAAAGGTCCTGCAGGTGCCGGAGCGGCTGCAGCTCCTCCCGGAGGCATCATCCTGGCGAAAGCCGGATTCTGCACGCCCTCGCTGGCGATGAGGCCTGCCTGGATATCCTTCAGGACAGCCTTTGCCTGGGCGAACTGGGTGAACTTCCTGCCATCTACAGAGTAGAATGCGGTGTAGAGGTCTCCCTTCTTTACGAGCCTCATATAGAGGGTGTTGTCGGCCTTGATCACGTTGGCCATGCTGAGCGATGCAGAACTTGCCTGGTTGCCGTTCTCCTCTACTATGAGCTGCAGGGAACCGGCGCCGCCCATAGGAGCGCGGCCGCGTCCCATTGCAGCTGCTCCGTAGACGAACTTCACGAAGTTGTCGTCACACTGGTATGCAACTATTCCGGCACTCTGGGCGGGCATTCCGGGGGCTCCGGAGAATACCACCTTGGTGTCGATGGTCCAGTCTGTATTTGCGCTCTGGAGAAGGATGTTGCCGGCATTGTTGCTGGCATCGGTGATGTCGCCGGGGGCGGCGGTGATGGTCAGGAATCCGGGCTTCTCGGTCAGCGACCAGCCGGACCTGTTCTCGCGAACCCAGTTCCACTGGCTTCCGAGGGCCTTGAACTCGTCGTTGGCGGACTTGGTTCCGAAGTTCACTACATACTCGGCGGAGTCGTAGGTCTCGAAATCAGTAACCTTCACGCTGGCGGTTCCGGGAACGCCTTCTGCCTGCTTCACGTCAAGGGTGAGAGCGGGATCGGCGGCCTTTGCCGCAACTGCGGGAGCGGCACCGGCCTTGCGCACGTAGCTGTATGCCTTTGTGCCGGGCTTGAGGATAGAAGATCCGCCCACGGTGAGGCTTGCAAGTCCGAGGTTAGGCATAACCTTTACAGGGAAGCTGCCGCTGACGGTCTTGCCGTTGATGGTGACGTTGGCGGTGATGGTGGCAACGCCGTTGCTCTTGGCGGTAACCAGACCGTTTGCAGAAACAGTGGCAACCTTGGGGTTGTTGCTGGTGTATACCACATTGGCCTTGGTGACGTCATAGAAGCTGTCGTCGGTCATTGCGGCGGTGTAGGTGGTCTGTGCAGTTTCACCGATGTTCATTACGGTAACGCCGCAGGAGGCCACGACAACCTTGAGCTGAGGGATGAGGGCGCCGTTCATAGTGGCGGTAACCCTTCCTCTGATGTCCTTTGAAGAAGATCCTATCTCGAATACGTAGCGGCCCTGGTCGTATGTCATCTTGTCGGCTTCCATATCCCAGAACCAGAGGTCTGCGCAGTCGATGTCGATATCAACGGTCTTGGTCTGGCCGCGGGCGATGGTAACCCTCTTGAATCCTTTGAGCCTCTTGATAGGCCTCTGCAGGCTTGCAGGGCTGTCAGGAGTGGTCATATAAACCTGAACAACCTCGTCTCCGTCATAGTTGCCTGTATTTGTCACGTCCACGCTTACAGTGATCTTGTCCTGAGGAGTGATTGTGCTTTTGCTCACCTTGAAGTTGCTGTATGCGAAGGTGGTGTATGAAAGGCCGTAGCCGAACTCGTAGGAAACCGGCTTGTCGAAGTACCACAGGGTACGTCCGTTGACGCCGTTTCCGCCGCGCAGGTTGTAGTTGGTGATTGCAGGAAGGTCCTTGACAGACTTGAACCAAGTGGCGTTGAGCTTGCCTCCGGGGTTTACGTCTCCGAAGAGAACCTTGGCGATGGCTGCGCCCTGGCCCATTCCGTTGTATCCTGTCCAGATGATTCCCTTGATGTTGGGGTTGTCCTTGAACTGATCAACCTCTACGCATCCCAGGGTCTGCATAACCACGATGGTGTTCTTGTTGGCTGCAGCCACTGCGTCGATGAGGTCCATCTGGTTTCCGGGGAGAAGCAGGGTAAGACGGTCTGCTTCCTCGGTTGCGGTCTGCTCGTCTGTTCCTACGAAGAGAACTGCAACGTCAGCGTTCTTGGCAGCGTTGATGGTGTTGTCGTCGATGGGAGCGTCGGCGGGAGCCTTGTAAACCAGGTAAAGGGTCTGAGGCTCGTTGAAACCGAGCTTGAGCGCAGGAACCTTCATAGGCATGCTGGCGCCGTAAACGCCTCCTACCCTGGCACCTGATGCGCGTGTAGCTTCGATTGTGGCAATGAGGTTTCCGTCAGGTGAAGATACCCTGGCCTCCACGATACCACCCTCGGTAGGGATGTTGAGACCTACGGTGAGGTTCTCTATGTTGGTGATGTCCACGTTGTTGTACGCGGTCCAGGCACCGTCGTCAATTGTACGCACCTGCTCTTCCTCGCCCATTCCGGATCCGACGGTCACGCCCTCGGAGCAAGCGTTGTACTGGGTTGCGTCGTAGCGTGTAACGGTTCCGTCTGTCTTCTCCACCTCGAAGTAGGCAACGTAAAGGAGGTTGCTCTTGCTCTTAGTGTCGGCGCCTGAAATCAGGTTGATCTTCACGGGGAGGTTGCGGCTTGCAAAGTACTCGGAAATACCTGCGTTAGGAGAAATCATGGAGGACTGCTCGGGACGGCCGGAATAAGGACCGAGTTCCACGTCGTCGGCCTGAGGGCCGATGAGGGCGATGGTCTTGATCTCTGAAGCCTTGAGAGGGAGTGCCTGGTCAACGTTCTTCAGAAGCACGGCGGTCTTGGTAGCCAGCTCAACTGAAAGGGCCTGGTTGGCAGGAGAGTTGATCATAGTGGTAGGATACTTGGTGTAAGGCACCTTCTCCTCGGGATCGAACTCGCCGGTGCGCATCCTGACGGTGAACATATTGACGAGGGCCCTGTCTACAACTGCCATTGAGACGAGTCCCTGCTCGTAAGCAGAGATCATATATCTCTGGTAGATGCTTCCGCAGTCTGAGTCGACTCCTGCATAGAGACCCTCAGCGGCAGCCTCTTCGGCAGTATCCACGTAGTAATGTCCGGTGAAGATGTCATCCACTGCGGAGCAGTCTCCTGTAACGTAGCCCTTCATACCATAGGTGCGGCGGGCGATGACGTCGATGTAGTACTCGCTGGAGGTTGTAGGCTCGCCGTTCACGGCGTTGTAGGATGACATGATTGAAGGCAGGTTCTCCTGCTCGATGAGGGTCTTGTACGGATACAGGTAGAACTCCCTCATATCGCGGCTGTCCATATTGGAGCTGCTGACGTGGCGGTCGAACTCACTGTTGTTGGCAAAGTAGTGCTTTGCGGTAGGAACGGCCTTCAGGTAGGTCTTGTCCTGGCCCATAAATCCGCGTACGAATCCTTTGGCTATCTGGGCTGCCAGGAACGGATCCTCTCCGTAAGACTCTCCGGTCCTTCCCCAGCGGGGGTCGCGGACCGGCTCCACTACGGGAGACCAGAAAGTAAGACCTTTGGTGCCCGTCTGGAAGATGGCGCGGGCCTCGTCAGTGATGGCGCTGGCCATTCTCTGTGCAAGGTCAGGATCCCAGGAAGATCCTATGGCGACGCTGTTAGGGAAAGATGAAGGGCCGGGGATGCCGGCGGAGGCGTTGGCTCCGGAAAGCACTCCGTGCAAAGCCTCGCTCCATACGTTGTAAGCCTTGATACCAAGGCGCGGGACTGCAGCCATGTTGTTGCCGAGCAGGCTCTGCTTCTCTTCAATTGTAAGACGGGACACCAGGTCGGCAGCCCTCTCCTCAAATGAATAGGAAGTGTTCATGTAGATTGGCACCGGCTCCGAAGAACTCAGCAGCAATACTGAAACAAAACCAACTACAAGCAATTTTGTGGCTCTGGAAAATGTTAGCTTCATATTAATTGATGGTTAGAATAAATTTTTTATGAAGATACGAAATATTTTTAAGTTAAGGCCCATTCAAAAATTATTGCTATTTTTAGTAAAATTTTGTCGAACAATAACACTGAACACTATGGCAGAAGAAACAAAAAACCCTATGGATCTCAACGGTGACGGAAAAGTGACCGTCGGAGAAAAAGTACAGTACTATGCCGGAAAGGCAAAGGAAGAAGCCAAGGAGGTATATGCCAAGGCTTCTGAAAAAGCTAAGGAAGTTGGCGAGAAAGCCAAGGTAAAGGCCAAGGAAGTTGGTGAGAAAGCTGCTGAAAAGGCAAAGGAAGTAGGAGCCAAGGCCAAGGAGAAAGCCAAAGAAGTCTACGCCGAGGCAAAAGAGGACGCCAAAGAATTGAAAGAAAAGGCTAAAGCCAAAGTCGATGAGATTAAAGCAAAGAAATCCGCTTAAATCTGACACAAGTATTAACCACACATAATTCGATACGTATGAAAAAACTAATTTTATTGGCAGTTGCCGTACTCTTCTCGGCAAGCATGCTCAATGCCCAGACTCTGGGTAAAGATGCACGCTACTGCAACCCTCTCCCTATGGAGATCGGTCAGGCAGGCGCTTCTGGAGACGTAAGCGTCTTCAAGTGGGAAGGCAAGTACTACATGTTCTGCACCGGTGGCGGTGCCTGGGTATCTGAGGATATGCTCAACTGGGAGCACCACTATGTTGCAGGCGTTCCTACAGCACCTGACGTATGCCCTTACAACGGCAAGTTTTACATGACTGGTAACAGTTCCAACGTATGGGTAGCCGACAATCCTCTGGGACCTTACACAGTCCTCGGACAGTGGAAAGGCACACCCGACCGCGAGCACGGCTGGAGCCAGGGATTCGACCCTCACATCTACGTTGACGAGGACAACCAGCCCTACCTCTTCTGGCCCGGAATGGCTATCAGCGGTATCTACTCTGTGAAGCTCGACCCTAACGACATCACTCAGTTCGTAGGCCCCATCACCCATCACTTCAGCTTCAATCCCGACCATATCTGGGAGCGTCAGGGAGAGCAGAATGAATATCCTGACGTAGCCTGGATCGAGGGACCTTGGGTTTACAAGTACAACGGAACATACTATCTCCAGTATTCCGCATCCGGAACACAGTGGAGGACATATGCCGAGGGTTACTATAAGTCAAAGAACGTTCAGGGACCTTACGAGTATGCATCCAACAACCCTCTGCTCCGCCGCACTGAAGGTATCGTTACCGGACCCGCACACGGAAGTATGGTTACAGGACCTGACGGAAACATCTGGCAGTTCTACACAGTGGTTCTCCGCAGCGGCGGACGCCGTATCGGTATGGACCGCGTAACTGTTGACGCCAACGGCAATCTCGTCTGCAACGTTACCGACACTCCCCAGTGGGCTCCCGGCGTAGTAAAGGATCCTACCAAGGGTGATTCCGGTTCACTCATCATTTCCATCGGCAAGACTTCAATGAGCACAGGTCAGGGATTCCCCGGAGCCGCAAGGGTAGCTTCAAGCTCCAAGCCCGGAAGAGGACCTGAGTACGCACTTGACAACTCTACCGCAACCTGGTGGGAGCCGGAAGACAACGATGCTAATCCTACCCTTACCATAAGCCTTTCACCTGCAGTTGACCGCGACAGGGTACAGACCTTCCAGGTAGACGGAGCCCGTCTTCTGTTCGGCGGCAACACCGGAAGAGGCGTACGTGGCGGTAATGGAGAACTCCCTGTATTCAAATACAAGATTGAGGTTTCAATGGACGGAGAGAACTTCCAGACCGTTCTTGACAAGTCAAACTACAATGGCTCAAGGAACGTAACCTTCGACGAGATCAAGCCCGTCGAGTGCCGTTTCGTCCGCCTGACCATGCTTGGCTGGCCTAAGGGAACACCTCTCAGCATCCTTGACTTCTCCGTATTCGGAAGGGCAACAGGATACTCACCTTCACAGATTCCTGTTCCTGCACTCAAGGTTATGAACTAAGAGAATCAATTACAATAAAAAAAGGTGCGGCAATTCTGTCGCACCTTTTTTTATTTATCTGACACTTCTATTCATATATCTCGGGAACGTCTACCAGCGTCTGAAGATACATAAGCCTTGCACCTTTTACGTTAGGATGATGGCGATAAGAACCGAAACCATATTCCTCCACCCACATTGTAGATTCGTCCACCTCTTTTCCGTCGTGCGCCAAAGAAGTAGGAATGTCAAAGCGAGCTCCCTTAAGGCCGTATTTCTGACGGATCTTTTCTATCATAGCATTTACCTCCACCTGGGAGTTGTGCTCGTTGGAGGGGATGTTGTTCAGGATGGGAATGGAGCCTTGGGAGATGATGTATTCTACCAGTTCAGAGAGGTTCTCCTCAGTGTTGCCGTCATTGGTACCTATCGTTACCATAACGTACTTTGAGTGAACGTACGGCAGCTCGTTCTTGATTCGCAACAGAATCTCCTTGATCTGAGTGCCTCCGCGGCCGCTTGCGGCAGCCTTCCCGGGAACATTGTCTATGATCAGGCGAACCCAAGTCTTGTCGAAGATGTCTGCAGGATAATAGTCGTCAGGCTCGGTAATGGAATCGCCATATATTAACAGCGTGTAGCCGCACTGCCTGGCAGTTACGGTCATCTGGCTGACAGTCATCTCGCTGCCAGAATCCAGGCCAAAGCAGTAGTAGTCGTGCAGAAGGCCCACGCGCTGGCCTGTATTGACCACTCCCGGGCCTGCGCCGCCAGATCCGTCATTGGTTACCTGGATGCGGGCTTCCTCCCCTGTATACAGGTCCGTCAGCACGGCAGTCATCGTTGAATAGTAACGGGTGATCTCCACCAGATACTCGTGCGAAGGATCCAGTTCAATGGACTTCTCGTGATTGATGTAATTGCGGCGCCCGATAGAAAGCTTGATGCCCCACTTCTGACGCGGCATATCCACAAACGCGGTGAAGTCCTGCGAATTGGAAGTAAATAGCGCCACTGCATCCTCAGAGAAACGCGCCACATAGCGCACAGTCCTCTCAGCCAGCGAATAATAGCGGTCCAGCTTGACCAGCTCGCCAGCCTTTGTCACGCTCAGTCCGGCGTCCTTGTAAACAGCAGCCCCCTCCGGTATGACGATATCCGAAGGACGATTCTTCGAGTTCAAAGCCTGCTGATACATAACCGTCGTCGGCTCTCCCGCCAACGCCATCTGCGACACAGCAACGGCGATGACCAGCATTGCACTCTTCAATAGGTTAATAGTTTTCATACTATAAAAATACCAATAATCTTTTAATTTTGTGACTACAATAAATCAGGATGGAGATAAAAGACATCAGGATAGACTCCGGAAAGGCTTTTGACTGGGGAAAGACGTCGGAAGACTATGCCCGATACAGGGACATATATCCAGAAGAGTTCTACAGGAAGATAGTTGACAGAGGTCTTTGCGTGAACGGCCAGAATGTTCTAGATCTGGGAACAGGGACAGGCGTTCTGCCGCGCAACCTTTATAAGTATGGAGCAAGATGGACGGGTACAGATATCTCTCCGGAGCAAATAGAGCAGGCACGGCGGCTTGCTTCTGCCGCAAAAATGGATATTGATTTCCAAACTGTCGCCACAGAGCAAATGAACTTCCCCCCAAAAAGTTTCGACATCATAACGGCCTGCCAGTGCTTCTGGTATTTCGATCACAAAAAGGTGATTCCGTCCCTGGCTGGTCAGGAGCCGGAGAGACCAAGAAACCAATTCATATCCCCAAGGTAGTATATGATTACTTCCAACTGGAAGATCACGAAGAATACTATTTGGATGTTCCCTTCACAAGAGAAACCTGGCACGGAAGGATGAAATCCTGCCGAGGCGTAGGAGCCTCCCTTTCAGAGGAAGAACTGGCCCGCTGGGACGCCGAGCACCGCGAACTGCTCGCCCGCATAGCCCCCGACCATTTCAACATCCGCCACTACGCAGCCCTCTCCCTCCTCCAGAAAAAATAACAGTTGGGCGTGGAATCGGCCGGATTTATTCATAAGAGAATTGCCACCCGAGAGGGAAGCGGTGCTCTTTTGTTATTTGACAGAGATGTTCAGGGTTGTCAATGAGAGGACGCCCTCTTCATCTCTGGAGGAGATCATATTGCAGATACCAATGAATTGATGAACTATCTAAGGAAGGAGAGGATAGCACAAAGCGAATAATACTGTTTAGGAGCAAAACGAAATTCGGAAGCCCGGACAGAGTGCATTCTACGGCCCCGCAGGGCATGTTTGCTGGGCTACTGAGGCGAAATTGCCTCGGAAGCCCAGGAGAAGGCCTTTATTGGGCGTTAGGAGGCCTATTGGGTGGGCTTCCGAATTTTGGGTTCATTGAAAAAGGTCACGCCCACTAACTCTCCTTCTGAAACTGCGACGAAACTGCGACTGATTGAATGAAAATAAGGGCGGTCGGAGGCGCGTCAGCGCCGACCAAAGGGGGACGGCGAAGCCGTGTGGGGGAATCCTTTCCCCCATCCCCTGGGGGTGCAGGGGAATGGAAGGTCTCCAACAAAAAAAGACGCGGACAATTCTGTCTGCGTCTTTTTTTTTGTGGAGATAAGGAGATTCGAACTCCTGACCCCCTGCTTGCAAAGCAGGTGCTCTACCAACTGAGCTATACCCCCGAGGGTGGTAGGCCCTGGCAGAGTTGAACTGCCGACCTCTACATTATCAGTGTAGCGCTCTAACCAACTGAGCTAAGAGCCTATATAATAATGAAAGATAAGTCCAAATTTGAGAGTATCAAGTTAGAACTCCAAAAAGGAGGTGTTCCAGCCACACCTTCCGGTACTGCTAGCTTGTTACGACTTAGCCCCAAGTACCGGTTTCGCCTGTGGCCGCTCCTTGCGGTCGCGGACTT